>JAISDK010000124.1 GCA_031264875.1 Prevotellaceae bacterium | reverse complement strand
TGCAGGCACGCACGGGAAAACTACCACTTCGACCTTACTCGCTCATCTTATGACCGTAGCGTCGGACGGATGCACCGCTTTTCTCGGAGGTATCTCCCAAAACTACAACAGCAATCTTCTCCTCTCGAAAAGCAGCTGGATGGTAGCCGAAGCCGACGAATACGACCGTTCCTGTTTGCGACTGTACCCTCATATAGCGATTGTTACTGCCGCCGACGCCGACCATCTGGATATTTACGGCACGGAAAAGGACATGAAAAAGTCATTTGGCGATTTTGTTTCACAGATAGACCCGGACGGCGTGCTAATTCTGAAAAAGGGAACGGATATTCCTTTAAGCAAGCTCAAATGCAAAACATACAGCTATTCATACAACAGTAAGGAAGCGGACTTTTATGCCTTTAACATAGAACTGAATCGGGGATTCCACAAATTCGATATCCACACTCCCGAAGGAACAATCGACAGTTGTACACTGGGACTGCCGGGCTGGGTAAACATCGAAAATGCCGTTGCCGCCGTTGCCGCGTCGATTCTGGCCGGCGCCGACAGGGGCTTGATAAGAAATGGTTTGAAAACATTTTCCGGTGTAAAAAGGCGTTTCGACCTCAGAGTAAACATGCCCGGATGCGCTTATATTGACGACTATGCACATCATCCGGAAGAGCTGAGAGCGGCAATAACTTCCGTAAGGCAGATGTTTCCCGGCAGAAAAATTACAGGAATATTCCAGCCGCACCTCTACACCCGTACCCGTGATTTTGCTGTTGAATTTGCCGAAAGTCTTGGACTTTTGGACGAGCTGATTCTCCTGGATATATATCCTGCAAGAGAATTGCCGATAGAGGGCGTCACGTCCGAAATCATTTTCGACAGAGTACGGATTGAAAACAAAACGATGTGCAGCAGGGAAAAGCTGATGAACGTGCTTGCAAGCAAAGACATCAATGTGCTTATAACCATGGGCGCAGGAGATATTGACCGTTTCGTGGAGCCGATAACAAAACTTTTGACAAACCGTGAACCTCAAAGCAAGACTTAGTATAACCGTGCGGTAAAAGAAAACAACAAGGATGTACCGATATGATACAGCTGATTTTATAGAGGATATCAGGCGTAATCCTTTTCTGAGAATAACCTTGCCTCTCCTGTTGGGAATAATTTTTCAGTATTCATTATTCTCCTTACAAATCAGCGGACTGCTGTTCATGGCGTTCTTTTTGTTATCGCTTTTGGGACTGCATACATTCAAAGTTTACCGGATATATCCGCTTGAATACTTATACGGGCTTAATTACTTTCTGATATTCTTTTTCATGGGAATCAGTCTGGTACAGTTTAATCCCCTCAAAACGGCCATTCCGCTGAACGAGGAAAACTTTTACGAACTGCTTGTAATCGAAAATCCGGAAAATAACGACCATTCAACCCGGATAAACGTGAAAGTAAGAGCTTTTTCTGCCAATGGAGAAGACTGGAAAAAATGTAGCGAACAGTCGATAATATACATGGCGAAAGATTCCATGCGGACTTTTTCCCCCGGCGACGTACTTGTCTGCAAAACCGTATTCAACGAAGTTTCTCCCCCGCAAAATCCTGATGAATTTGACTATAGGGAATATCTGAAAAGGCAAAAAATATTTTCGACCTCATTCGTAAATTCCGAAAAAGCAGTTCGCACAGATTCGGGACAGATAAATTTCTATAAAAAGGTCATATTCGATTTACAAAAATATTCTCTTGAAATACTGCAAAATGCGCAGTTAAAATCCGACGAGTTTGCAGTCGCCCTGGCTTTGCTCATAGGCAACAGACGGTATCTGGAAGACGAACTGCGCGATTCGTACACCAACTCGGGAACAGTTCATTTACTTGCAGTTTCGGGATTGCATGTGGGTATTGTGTTCATGATATTGAGTTTTGTACTTCGCTTTATGGACAGGGCAAAGAAGCTGCGTCTGTTTAAGGGGCTTATCATCCTCGTTTCATTATGGATATATGCCTCGATAGCAGGTTTGGCATCGTCTATCGTGCGAGCGAGCCTGATGTTTTCCATATTCGTCATTTCCGATATGTTCAACAAATCGAAAGGCACATATAATAACCTCGCATTATCCTGTTTTATAATGTGTATAGCAAATCCGTACGTCATTTTCGATACCGGATTCCAGCTGTCGTATCTTGCTGTGGCAGGCATAGTTTACTTTCAGCCAAAGTTTATGAAACCCTTTCGCCGCTGTAAGGGACCTGTGAAAACCGTTCTTGAATGTATAACGGTAACCGTAGCTGCCCAGTTGGGAACGCTTCCGGTAATTCTGTTCGTTTTCAAGACATTTCCCACATACTTTCTTTTTGCAAATCTGATACTTGTTCCATATACAAGCATAGTGATGTATATCGGAGTAATTGTCATTGCTCTTTCATGGCAGCCGTTTTTACTGGCAGTCAGCGGATTTGTTCTCAATTATTGCATATACCTGATGAATTATATCGTGAAGTTTTTCGACAGCTTGCCATTCTCATCTATCGGGGGGATTTACCTTAACGGGATACAGTGTACATTGCTGACAGTAAGTATTCTGCTATTGGCAATACTGCTTTCGTTCAAGGAGAAAAAAATGTATGCAGCAATCCTGATTTCCATGACCGGGATTTTTGCGACCGGCGCTTTTCATTCATATAACCTGTCCACACACAGGGAATTTGGAATGTTTGGCGTGAGAAAAGCCTTTTACGCATACTTTATCGAAAACGGCACAGGCTTTTCTATCAGAGACACTGCCTCCTTAAACGTTTCTTTCGATTTCAATACAAAAAACTATCTGATACGAAGAGGATTCCGTTCCGAACAGGATTTGAAGACCCTGTCCCTGTACGATTCCATACCGAACATGTACAAGGGCGTACTTTTATTCTCCGGAAAGAAAATAGCCCTGTCATCACAGTTGAATGTAAACGACCTGTTTTCGGGAACTCCACTGAACGTGGACTATCTCTATGTCACCGAAACACAAAATGTTAAACCTGAAACCGTACTGTCGTGCTACAATCCTTCCAAAATAATTATCGCAAACAACCTGCCGGCTTACAAAATTACCGAATGGATAAAAATCGCCGAATCAAAAAAAATCCCGTACCACAATATCAAAACAGAAGGAGGATTCCTGACCGCTGATTAACCTGATGATGCTGATTTATACTTCGCGCAGGAAAATTATAAAAAAACCATGCACGTGATTTTTTCCATCACGCACATGTTGAAACCCATCTATCGATTGTTGAAACCCATCTATCGATTGTTGAAGCCCATCTATCGATTGTTGAAGTCCATCTATCGATTGTTGAAACCCATCTATCGATTGTTGAAACCCATCTATCGATTGTTGAAACCCATCTA
>JAISDK010000112.1 GCA_031264875.1 Prevotellaceae bacterium | reverse complement strand
AGGCGTCTGAGGTCGATAACCCCGAACTGCGCTGCGCTTGTTCGGGGTAAACCGTCCAATCTCAATCAGAACTGCGAAGCAGTTCAACTCCTTACGGAGTTTAACCGCAACAGTAAAGCAATTCACAAAATCATCCCGCGCGCAGTATAATTTGTCACATGCGAATATCGCGCGACTTTCAGTTTTTCGACTTTGCTACTGCGCTTTTTTTCCATTCCATCCAGCCCATAACAGCCGTGAAAATGAAGATAAAATACAGTATTCCCGTAGCCCAGCCAACTGTAAAGAAATAAAATGGAGCCGATACCACATCTACCAGAAACCATATTGCCCAGTTTTCCAGTTTTTTTGTAGCCATTAGATACTGAGCCACAAGGCTTGCAGAAAGAATGGCAGTATCGATATAGACACATTTGGCTTCGTCGGGGAAGAGCGAAGGCAGCCAGTTATGCAGGTTGGACATCACATATCCGAGCGTTAAGGTGAGAACGGCGATTATTGCCGTCACCAAAATTATTCCATGCAGCGTAAGCACAGTAACGGCAAGAGTATTATCCGGTTTGGCAACATCTTTTTTTCCCGGATGCGTCCATTTGTACAGTCCGTAAGCATTGAAGGCAAAGAACATTATCTGCAAAGTCATGGAAGAATAGACTCTTTGCATGAAAAACACAAAGAAATACATTGTTGTACTAATCATTCCTGTCGGGAATGTCCAGATTTTTTCCCTTACAGCGAACAGTATGCATAAAAAACTTAATATCGAGGCTATTATTTCCAGAAACAACACTAAGGATATCTGAAAATCCCATAGCGAAAAAAGTATATTTTCACCCATTATTTATGTCTGAATAAATTTAATTTTTGCAGGTATCTGTTTTTTCTCTCTAAAATGGCGGCGTCGATGACAAGTAGCATCAGGGCAATGGTCAAAGGAACGTAGAAGAGTTCGAAATATGACCGGAATTCCTCGGACAGCAGTTCCTGTTTTTCCATATCCTTTATACTTTGGAATATATCGGTCAGTCCCAAATCCGACTGGGAAGCAATAGTTGCGCTTCCGCCTCCCGCCGAAGCAACCAGCTTCAGTGTATTCAGGTCAAGGTGCGACATGACGATTTCGCCCGATTTATCTTTCAGCATTGTACCGTTTTGCAGTATTATCGGAGCGCCTTCCGGCGAGCCGATACCGATGGCATGTACAGTTATTCCGTTTTCGTTAGCAAGTTTAGCCGTTTCAGCGGGATTGCCTTCCTGGTTTTCGCCGTCGGTGATTATTATCAGCGCTTTGCTGCTTCCGCTTTGAGAGGAAAATGACTTCATTGCCAAATCTATGGCTTTGGATATATCGGTGCCTTGCCTCGATACTATATCCGTATTTATGGCGTTCAGAAACAGTTTTGCCGACATGTAATCGGTTGTTACGGGGAGTTGTACATAAGCGTCGCCGGCAAAGATAATCAAACCGATCCGGTCTTCCCTGAGACCTTCGACCAGACGGGCAATTGCCAGTTTTGAATGTTCGAGCCGCGAAGGCGAAAAGTCTGTAGCCAGCATACTGTTGGATACGTCGAGCGCAATAATTACTTCGGCGCCTTTGGATTTTACTTCGGCAACAACTTGCCCTATTCGGGGCTGCATCAGCGCCACAACAAAGAAAAACAGCGCTATGCAAATCACCGTTATTTTTATCCAGCCTCTAACTCTCGAGGCCAGAGGCATGAGCGATTTCATCAGCTGGATATCTCCGAAACGGGACAGGCGTTTGCGTCGGAAGTGTGCGCTAAGTCCGTAGATTAGCGGCAGCAGGGGAATTACAAGCAGTAACCACGAAAAATACAAATTCTTAAATTCTACCATAGTTTTTTATTCAAATTAAGGTATTCGTCTCAAAACAAACAGTCTGATCAACATTTCCAGCATCAGGAGACAGAATGCGGCCAAAGCGTATATCAAAAATTCTTCCCTGAACACGGGGAAGCTGTCCACCAGATTTTTCGTTTTTTCCATTTCGTTTATCTGGCTGTAAATTTCGATGAGCTTGGTGTTGTTGGTAGCCCTGAAATACTGTCCTCCTGTTTGAGTGGCAATATCCTTTAGCAGCGCCTCGTCGATTTCAACGGGTTGCTGAACTATCTGCATGCCGTAAGGCGTTTGCACGGGATAGGGCGCCATTCCGTTTGTGCCTATACCTATAGTATATACTCTTATTCTGTGAAGCTGCGCTATTTCGCCGGCAGTTTGCGGGGTTACGTTTCCCGAGTTGTTCACGCCGTCGGTCATCAGGATTGCGACTTTGCTTTTTGCGTCGCTGTCTCTGAGGCGGCTCACGGCGGTTGCCAGGCCGTTGCCTATAGCAGTGCCGTCGGTTATCAAGCCTGTTTGCACTTTGGCGATAAGATTGATAAGCGTTGCCCTGTCGGTTGTGGGCGGACACTGTATAAAGCTTTCTCCCGCAAAGACGGTAAGGCCGATACGGTCGGTTTGCCTTTGCGATACAAACTCAATGGCAATATCTTTCGAGGCATTCAGTCTGTTAGGTTTGAAATCCTGAGCCAGCATGCTTGTCGATATGTCCATTATCAGCATTATATCTACTCCTTCAACGCTTGTTGCCTCGAATATTTTCGACGATCTCGGACGCGCAAGAGCAACGATGATGAGTGCGAAGACAAAGCATCGCAGCACAAACGGGATATGCTGAAGGTAGCTGTAAATTCCTCCGGCTATTTTTTTCAGCGGAGTAACGGTTGATACCTTGAGTGTTGCCCACGATTTTTTACCCCATATCACATACCATGTTATGTATGGAATCAAAAGAATCAGTGTCCATAATACAAAAGGATTTTCAAATTGTGGTATTTCCAGTATTTCCGGAATCTTCATTTTCAGACTGTTTTAATTCATTTGCTATATTATTACTTTGAATCACAAACTTGTGTGCGTCGTCCCAGCTTGTTTCACATTCAAATACCGAAGCAGGATATTTTGCAAACTTGACCAGATCGGCAACGCTGAACAAATCTCTGATGTTTTGGATCAGTTCTCCGGAATTGAAAACGGTGTCGGGCAGCAGTGACAGTATTTCATCGGAAGTTTTCTCCATAGCGGAGACATTTGTCTGTAATTCGATATATTCCCGCACGATGTCCGTAAGCCGTGAATAGTATTCTTTTGTACGGGTGGAGGCAAGATTGGAATTTTTCAGATTCTCCAGCTCGTGCGTAGCCCAGACATACGGATTGATTTTCAGTTTAGCCTGTTTTTCGGCGGGTTTCCGGTATTTCCTGATCACGAAAATCACTGTGGCGACAATCAACAGCAGCGCGGCGGTGATGATTCCTGTCCATAACCACCATTGCGAAGGATAGGTTTTGATATCTTTTACGTCGTAGGGCTGAAAATCTTCGTCAAGAGCGACGGTCTTGACGATCAGTACAATTTCGTTGCTGCTATACAGGGTATCTATTCCCGAAGGGGTGGCTTTCAGCACCGGGAATCCGTTGAAATGATAGCGTCCCTCATCAAAGGAGGTTATCAGGTATTTTCGTTCCAGGCGCTTGAAGTTGCTGTCGTTAGTCTTTACGGTATCAACATTTTTTGTTTCAATCAGGTCGATGCCTTCGGACAGCTGCTGCTTGAAATCGGGGAAAATAATGATTTCATTTTTGGGCGCGATTACGGAAACTTTCAGGGCAACCTGGTCGCCAATCACTATCGTATCCTGTTCAGGTTCTATGCTTAGAGTAACTTCTGTCTGCGCTTCCGCCCTGCCGGAACATAATATTGCCAAAACGAATATAAACAGTAAAAATCGACTCTTCATCATTATCATTTATCAATTTTTTCGCAAAAGTATAAAAGATTCGCCAATGTGCAAATATGGCGGCGTAAACGGGTGCATCTCAGAATTTTCAATCACTGTTTGTTCAGGAAGGCAGGATGATGGATATTACTGTCCGTACCCTTCAGCATGGGGACGAATTTAAATGGGCTGTGATGATGAAAAGTGTTAAATTCGTTGTCCGAGATTTTTTCCACTACGGTCATTGTCTGCATGTCTTCTTTTCCGACAGGAGCAACCAGACGCCCGCCTGTGGCAAGCTGGTCTAATAATTTTTGTGGAATTTGAGGGATAGCCGCCGTTATCAGTATTCCTTTGAAAGGAGCGTTATTTTCCTTTCCTTCGTAGCCGTCGGACCAGCTGGAATCTATCGAATATCCCAATTGCCGGAATGTGCGTCGGGCGCCGAGATACAGCTCCCGTAATCTTTCGACTGTATAAACAATGGCGCCCATTTCAGCCAAAATGACAGCCTGATAGCCCGAACCTGTACCGATTTCGAGTATTTTGTCAAATCGTTGTACTTGCAGCAATTCCGTCTGGATTGCAACCGTATATGGCTGCGAAATAGTTTGTCCGCAGGCTATGGAAAACGGCTTGTCTTCATAAGCCTGTTTTTCGAAGCCTGTTGGGAGAAACAGGTGTCGCGGGACTCTGGCTATGACGTTCAGCACGTTTATATCCCGTATTCCTTTTTCTTTCAGCCGTTCAACCAGAGTGGCTCGCAGCCCTTTAAAAATAAGCGATTCTTCCATATTGCTGTTTAAGACAGGATTTGTTTTATTTCATCCACTGTTATTTCCGTAAAATCGTTTACGATCCTGTCTGTTTCGGTCAGTCGTTCCCTTGGCAGGGAGGTCGCTACTGCCACTACTTTCATTCCTGCCGACTGTGCCGCTGCTATTCCGGCCAAAGCATCTTCGAACACTATACAGTTTCCGGGATTGATATTCAACAGTTCGGCTGCTTTCAGGTATATGTCCGGCGCCGGTTTAGCTTTTTGCACCATTGCGGCGACGACAACAGCATCGAAATAGTGGCGTATATGCAGTTTATCCAGCACGAAATTGATGTTTTCTACAGGCGCCGATGAACCTACAGCAAGGGGAATATGATTATTTTTAAGGTCTTCAAGCAGTTCAACCAGACCGGCGACAGGCTTTATATGAGGCTCGTAGATCTGGCGGTAGTATGCTTCTTTTCCGACGGCCAGTTCCAGCCGCCGTTCCCTGCTTTCGTCAGGAAACAGTTCGGCCATGAGTTCTTCGTTTCCTCTGCCAAACATTTCGGGGGCAAGCGTTATTCCGAACCGACTGAAATACTCGGCAAAAGCCCGTTCATGAAAATGGGCGTTATCTACCAGAACCCCATCCATGTCAAAAATTACTGCGATCATGTTTTATTTAGATTTTTTTCCAAATACCGATATGTTTACATAGCGTTTTGGATTCTCTTTAATATCTGATAATAAGGCGTCGAGACTGTTTAATGAATTTGTAAGATTGTTGTAAACGGATTCGTCGTATATCAGTTTGCCGGCGGTTCCGGTACCCGAATTTACTTTGTTGACTACAGTTTTCAGGTCATTGATAACTTCTGCAAATCTGACAGTTTTCAGCGAATCGCTCAATTCGGAGAAGTTGCTTATGATATGATTGATATTCGACGAGTTGTTCCGCAAATTTGAAGTTATGTCTTCGATGTTTTCCAGCGAAGACACAAGATTCTGTTTACTTTTATTTAAAGCGTCCGACAGCTGGGATATGTTTTGCATGGCGATTGCCAGATGTGTGATTCCTGTGGACAGATTATCAACGTTTTTTTCCGAAAACAGCTTGTTTATGTTCTGGAATGTCGAATCAACGTCTTTGATTGTTTTATTCAGATTGTTTTTTATCGAAGGCAAATCTTCCATAAGCAGAGAAAACGCATCTTCTTCCTTTCCGGTTTTGATTATGGAATTTTCGGACAGCATGTCGGGCGAATCGCCGATTTTTATCTTTATGGCCTTGTTGCCCATAATATCGGAACTGAAAAGATATGCCACCGAATTGTCGGGGATACTGTAGTTTGATTTAATCTGAAGTTCTATCCTGAACTTTTCGGATTCCTGATCAAGACGTATCTTGCTGACCGTTCCAACTTTCAATCCTTTTATAGAGACCTGGGCTGTTGTTTGCAATCCTTCTATCTCGTCATAAACGGCGTAAAATTTGTGTACTTTATTAAAAATATCTTTCCCTTTTAAAAAGTTTATCCCCCATACCAGAGCTGTCAGTGTAACAGCAAAGTAAATACCTATTTTAAATTCCCTCGACAATCTCATTTCATATATTTTAACGCATCAATAAAGAAGTGCAAATGTATAAAGAAAATATAAATAGCGAAGCAAAATCAGGAACAGGGATATGTTTCAATCCGTAATGGTGGGGTGTTATACTTCGCGCGGCGTAATTTTGTGATATGTTATCATGTGACTTGAAAAGTCGAATTTTCATAACTGCAAGTCAGCGACCTGCGGAAAAACGTATCTCACTCACTGCCTTTCAGACAGTGACTTAATGCTGGCGTGACTTCGACATTAACCATGCATAGTTCGACATTTTATATGCGCCTCTTTCAATTTATGCTGATTCCATCTTCCTTTTATCACAAAAAATACAAAAAACTGAATTTTCAATCATTGCTTTTCAGTTTTTAATTCACCAATTAATATTTATAAATCAATTTGTTAAAACCAGAAAATACGACATATATATTTTTTTTACAATTGTTCATTTTTATGTTAAAAAATTGTTATAACTTTGCGGCGTCTATTACTTAGTTATCGTACAATTTAGATTATTTTTTTGTGAATCGTAATATATTGCATAGAGTTTTCGGTTATATTGGGAATATTTCCAAGGGGAATTGCTATACAGTAAACAACGGCACGATGAGAGAGAAGGTCAAGCAATTACGTATATACCTATTTATAAATCATTATTTTTTTTATATGTTACAATACAGTTTAATTGAAAATCTTTTGACTTCTACACCAGGCGATTATCTGGCTCAACCGACAAATGTACGTTCATACACCTTACTGGAAATTTTCCAGCGTATCAGCGCCCGCTATCCGGGATTGACGCCTACGCAAATCTCCTCGGCAGTGAACGAATTTTTCGGAGAAGTAACCACAATCACCGAAAACGGAGAGACAGTTACTACTCCGCTGTTTAATACTCAACTGAGTATGCCGGGAATATATAACGGAGCAATGGATTCTTTCGACGCAAAACGTCATTCCGTGAAAATCAACTTGAATCCGGGAGTGCTCATGCGCGAAGCTGTACGCAAGGTAAAAACCGAAAAAGTCGCCACTGCCGAATCGCTGCCACATATTCTTGAAGTGAAAGATGTGACAAGCGGCATGATCAATGACACTATTACTCCCGGAGGAGTGATACAGCTTAGAGGCAGTAAACTTAGATTCCTGACAGATCAACCTGAAAATGGAATATTTCTGTTTAGAGAAAACGAAGCGGATATCGTGCTTACCACGATTGTGGAAAATAAACCTGCACGACTCATAGCTGTTCTGCCGACAGATCTTCCTCATGGGGAATATTTTATTGAGGTGAGAACAACATTTTCCGGTTCAGCAAAACCGGCAAAAAAACTTAAACGTGGACGCTATAACAAAATATTAACCGTTGTTTGATGAGCAGGATATTTACCGCGTAGATCGGGAGTGTCCCGATGCATGGATCGGGAGTGTCTCACAGTAAAGAGAAAGTGTATTAAAATTTAAAATGATGAAATATGGCTATAGTTAAGACAGTTAAAGACAAGAGAACAACAGTTTCCGGAAGCGGAAGGGTTATATGTTTCGCGATAATGATTTTTGTGGTAATGCTTGTTGCCGTGTCGTGCGGTCCGCAATCTAAGGAATCGTATATGAATAAATATGAGTTATTTATTAAGGAAGTAGGTAAAAACAAAGAACGGTACACCGATAAGGACTGGAAACAGAAGGACAGGGAGTTTGAACAGCTCTCCGGTGAACTGTACAGGAAATTTAAAGACGATATGACCTGGAAAGACGAGTTAATACTGGCTGCGAACAAGGTTAAATACAATTATTATATTGTTGCAAGGGAGGCGTCATTTTTCAAAAAACTGCTCGACGGTCTCAATGTCGATGAAATAAAGTCGCAGGTTAAATTCTATATCGACAATAAGATGGAAGACGATATCACCGCTTTGGTCAAGGAGGCTAAGAAAGCCGGCAGAGATGCGGAAGCGATTGTAAATAAAGTATTGAACGATTTGAAAGTAAATATTAAACCCGATGACTATTAAAAATATACTTACTGTGACTGTGCTGTTCTTTTCGATGGCCTGCTTTATTCTGGGACTGATGTACCCTATTCTATCGACAAAACATCAGATCCTTGGAATAACATTAAAATATCAGGAAGTCAGGCTATTCGATTCGGTACGCATGTTCTACAGGGAACATGACTATTTTCTGGCTGCTATCATTTTTCTGTTCACTGTTATGTTACCTGTCGTGAAGTATATTGATTTGATAACAAAGATTTTCGTCAGGGAAATGAGATACGGGAAATTCCTGCAGCAGCTTGACAAGTGGAGTATGCTGGACGTATTTCTGGTTGCCCTGTTGCTGCTGAATTTCAAGATGGATTCGAATATTATCGTGATGCAGCTGAAAATCGGTACTACGTTTATCACCCTGTCGGTGATCCTGAGAATGATTGCTATACATTTTATTAATATTAAAACCATTAAAACATGAGAATTAAAAAATTTACATTAAACAAAATGATTATGAAGAACATTGTTATTTTATGTACCGCCATTTTATTACTGGTAACCTGTAAAGCAAGAACACAAGATACCGGTAGGACTGACGCTGGTACTCGGGACTCTACTGTCACCACTGCAACGACAGGTAAACAGATCAGAAAAGGATCACGAACTGCCAAGACAGATGCCGGTACTCGGGACTCTACTGTCGCCACTGCAATGACAGTAAAGCCTGTAGTCAATGTTTATATCGAAAATTCGATTAGCATGGACGGGTATGTGAAAGGCGTTACCGAATTTGAGGAAGCGATACATCGCTACCTTGCTTACATTAAAAAGGAAAAAATTGCGGACAGCTTGAATCTGTTTTACATAAACAGTATAGTACTTAAACAGAAAGATGATGTGGAAGCCTTTATAAAGAACCTCGAACCTGCCTATTTTAAAAGGGAAGGCGAGATGAAAGGCGGCAATCGCAAGACTTCCGATATTTCAAATGTTATCAAACTGACACTTGAAAAAACAGATGAAAATGATATTGCCATTCTGGTAACAGACGGTATCTTTTCGCCCGGGAAAAAAGATGCAAAAGCATATTTGCTCGGTCAGGAAACCGAAATAATGGAAAATATGTCCCGGCATTTGGACAAATACCCGAATACTGCCGTTATCGTGTATCAGCTTTTTTCAAAATTTAATGGTACATATTTTAATTATCAAGACGCCAACATTCCGCATAACGGACAGCGCCCCTACTATATCTACATTTTCGGACAGGCAAAATATTTGGCAGAATTGCGCAGGAAAATTCCCGAAAGCAGTTTTGAGGGCGGCGGCGTAAAGAAAATGTTTTCCATTTCGGCAGAAAATCAACAGGTAGATTACGCTGTTATACGTGGATCGGGACGGTTCGACATACTCCGAAACTCAAAAACCGATATTATAAACCTGAAAAAAGACTCTCGTAGCGGCAATGTCACATTTGCTATTACAGCAAATTTTCAAAATTTGCTTTTAGATGAAGGTTATTTGACAAACCCGGACAATTACGAGCTAAAAGATTATTCACTGAAAATAAAAAAGAATGAAAATTCGGGAAGATATACGTTGAGTTTACAGCCGCAGGATAACAATCCGCATAAAGGCGCTGTTACGCTGAAACTGAAAATGGCAACGCCCGACTGGAGTGATGTAAACGACGATGACGGTGCAACGGCTGTTGCCGGAAAAACATTCGGCATTAAATATCAGATACAGGGCATTTTTAATGCTTATACTCACCCTGGCAAACAGGCATATTATACTGAAATTAAAATAAATATTAAATAATTAAATTTTACAAATATGATTGGTCCTTTTGAATTTATCTATCGCTGGTTCGTTTCTTTGTTTGGACCGGATCTGGCAGACTATCTTGCAGGCGGAATTTGCCGCGAAGATGGAGTTGTTTATGAGGGCAGTAACCTTTACATTCCCATTGGGATTGTGGCGCTGGCTATTGCACTTGTGATTTTTGTGGTGTACTACTACATTGTTAATTCGGCAAGGTTTAACAAGTGGTGGCACTGGCTTGTCGTAATGTTGTTTGTTGGCGTTGCTAAC
>JAISDK010000102.1 GCA_031264875.1 Prevotellaceae bacterium | reverse complement strand
ACTATCGGACACCACACTATCATCGGAGGCAATATCTGGCAGGTAAACAGCGTTCCGCCATATTCGCGGATTATCCAGAAAAAAGCCGTTACTTCGTCGTTTTCAGACGGATCGGGGATCTAATATTGTTATAAGCGGGGCAAATAACGTTCACGAATCATTTCCAAATAATCCACTGATTGCCAATCCGCTTTATTTGGCGGGCTATGTTACCTGCGTCCAACTGAACGTTGTAGAACTAACCTGCGACAAATCTTAAAAAACTTTTTATCATAACCGCATTGTTTATTGTTTAAAAATTACTTACTGTACTCCATCATGTCTGTCTCCGCTTTGCGCTGATACTTTTCGAGACCCGTCGATATACTGTGAGGCATTTCAATCTTGCGTTCATCGAAAAATTTTCTGTACTCTTCGATACAGGAAATCCTGTTTTGACAGTATTTGCGCGCGCCCTCGGGATTGGACAATTCGTAAAACTGAAACCGCGCCATAACAGACAGACTGCGCATATACGGAAAGAAATGAATCCTGAAATACTGTCCTGTATGGGAACTGAAGCAGTCCAGATATTTTTCGTAATACGCGCTGGCTTTGTCGTATTGACCGGATTTTTTGTAATAATCTCCCAGGCATCCCCATACCATAACAGCGCTCTTGATACCTTCCGTTTCAAACAGCCTGATATTCGTTTCGAGCAGGGCGGCAGCGCCGGAATGATTTCCCGCTTTACTCATACTGTGCGCCTGTTTCAAGACGCCGGCTTTGATTTTCATTTGTTCGACGTCGTCTTTTGCGCTGTCGGGAACTGCGCCATTTTCTTCCAGTGATTTAAGGTAATTATCTAAAATATACGGGTCATAAACGCCATCGTTATTATACCCCACAGGCGACAGTAGTGCAGTGTGCATCGCCTCGGCTTCCTGCATCTTCCTCTGAAAAAATGAAGAATAAGCAAAATAACACATTGCCCATCCGTCCATGCAGTTTATCTCAAGGGCTTTCATGGCGGCTTCCTCTGCCTGTGCGTATTCCCGGGTATAAAGATAAAAATGCGACAGGGTGGCATACGCATCCGCCAGACCGGTCTCGTAATTCTCGCCGTATTCTTTATAACGCTCCATGATTTCTATTTTCATTTTACTGTAACAAATCACGTTACGGTAATCGGAAAGCTCAATATAAACACGCGTCAAACGGGACAGTATCTCCTTGTACGCAACGACATACTGGAGATTTCTTTCTATGAGTGGTCGAAGATAATCCTCAGATTTTTTGTAATAATCCTCAGATTTTCCGTAGTTTCCCGTACTGAAGTAAGCCAGTCCAAGAAATCCCCATGCCGTAACAGCCCTGACGCCTTCCGTGTCAAACACCTTGATGTTCTTTTCGAGCAGGGCAATTGCGCCGGAATAATCCTGCGCTCTCAACATACTCTCCGCCTGTTTTAAAACAGCGTCAGCATTCTGCGCCTGCAATGTAGCGCTCATTCCCGACAGGACAAACGCCAGCGCCAGTACAAATACCTTATTTACAAACAATATTTTACACATTTCCCTGTTTTGTCAATATAAAACTCCTTGCCATTTAATACCACACGGGCAAGCCCTTCGGAAAAGGAATGACTGTGTTCCCAATCGTATTGCAATGGAATGACTTCTTTACCCGTCTTGTCGATAAAACCGCATTTGTTATTCAATTTTACAAGAGCAAGCCCTTCTGAAAAGTTTACTGCATTATCATATTTCAAAGGAGTGATTTCTTTACCCGTCCTGTCGATAAAACCGCATTTGTCATTCAATTTCACGAGAGCAAATCCTTCTGAAAAGTTTACCGCATCATCATATTTCAAAGAAATGACGACTTTACCGGTTTTGTCGATATAGCCATATCTGTCGTTCAATCCCACATGGGCAAGTCCTTCGGAAAAGCCTTCCGTGTAGTCATATTTCAACGGAATGACCTCTTTGCCGGATTTGTCGATATAGCCCCATTTGTCGTTCAATACCGTACGGGCAAGTCCTTCGGCAAAATTCCATACCTCATCATATTTCAAAGGAATGACTTCGTTTTTGTCCCGGTCAATATATCCCCATTTGCCGTCAAGCATGACCCGCGCCAATCCTTCGGAAAAGTTGTATGCTTCTTCATATTTCCAACAGGCGCCTTTCGTGTCGATATACTGGTACTTGCCGCTTAATTTTAATTCGACCAAAGCCAGTCCCTTCAAATGCAGACCGAAACTCCATGCTGCACCGTATTGCAACGGAATGACTTCGTTACCTGTCGTGTCAATATAGCCATATTTATAATCCAGCGACACGGCAGCAAGCCCTTCGGAAAAATTCCAAGCGCCATCGTATTTAAACGGAATGACTGCCTTACCGGTCCTGTCGATATAGCCCCATTCGTTATTCAACGCCACAGGAGCAAGCCCTTCGGCAAAATTCCATGCGACATCGTATTTAAACGGAATGACTGTATTACCGCTCCTGTCGATATAGCCGCATTTGCCGTTCAACGCCACAGGAGCAAGCCCTTCGACAAAACCCCATGCTCTATCGTATTTAAACGGAATTGCTTCGTTACCGCTTTTGTCGATATAGCCATATTTGCCGTTCAACGACACGGAAGCAAGCCCTTCGTAAAAGTTACCCTCCGCATCGTATTTAAACGGAATGACTGTGTTACCTGTCGTGTCGATATAGCCGCATTTGCCGTTCGACACAACAGCAGCAAACCCTTCGGAAAAGACGCCCGCATTATCGTATTTAAACGGAATAACTTCGTTACCGGCTTTGTCGATATAGCCATATTTTCCGTTCGAGCCTTTTTTAACTTCCAAATCCTGCGCTTTGCAATTGTTCTCAATAAATATCAAAGCCATCAATACAATAAATAATTGTGTTCTCATATTACTCCTGTTATAAAATTTTCCCTACTCGTCAGGCTTTTCGGATTCGCCCCGTTTTTTGAATGGTCTCCGGTCTCCATTGTGCTGTAATCAACGCTTTGTTTGATACTTTTTAAATACTTTTTCATAATCATACTTTTTATAAAATTTTGTTTATTCTATTTTATTTATAACTCCGCCTTTTGACCTCTCCCCAGCGCCTCTGACGTGCGCTCCCCCCGTACATCCATCCCGTACATCCCGTACATCCCGTACATCCCATACATCCCCCATACATCCCTCCCGTAAGCTAAAGCATACGGTTAATAAAGTGTCGTCCCTGCGGGACTTGGGGGGATATGTGATTGCTATTCTGTTGTCTTTGTCCGTGAACCTCATTTTTACCTAATTTAAAAAACAAAACAACCTCAGTAGCAGGTATATTTACACACAAATATGACCTCATTACCTCATTGTTTGAGATATTTTTTGTGATGTCGCCATTGAAATATCTCGCCACATTTAATGAGGCAATGTGGTTATTGCAGATGTGATTTCTGCCTGCTACTGAGGTTGTTTTGTTGGTAAAATGAGGTAAAAATGAGGTAAAAATGAGGTTTTTATTCTCCTCAAACTTTTATCCGACTCCATAATCTTGTTCATACCGGCCGACGACCGCCAAGTCCCGCAGAGACGACACTTTATTAACTGTATGCTTCAGCTTACGGAGGGGAAGGTTCACGGACAAAGACAACAGAATAGCAATCACATATCCCCCCAAGTCCCGCAGGGACGACATTTTATTAACCGTATGCTTTAGCTTACGGGTTGAGTGAGATTGAGTGAGATTGAGCGGGATTGAGTGGGATGGAGGTTGCGGCTACAGCGGCTTCGGCTACGGCTACAAGTATACCATTATTACATTTTCATTATGTCAAAGAACGTTTTTTCTCTATCTGTTCATCTCTCATTATATTTTTCCGCCTTCACTGAGTCGTTCAGGTAATCAGAATAAAGCAATCCCAGATTGTTTAACGTGATGGTATACGAGGGATGCTCTTTGTCAACTCTTTCCCAGATTTCAAGCGACTCCAGCCAGTATTTCTCCGCCTGGGCATAGTCGCCTGTGCGACCGTAAACCGTTCCGAGATTGTCTAACACAGCCGCATATTCGCAATACTCTTTGCCCAGCGTCTTTTCGTGGACTGCTTTCGCCTCGAGCCAGTATTTCTCCGCCTCGGCATAATGATTGACTGACAGATAAAACCAGCCAAGAACGCTCAACGAGGCAAAATAATCGTGATGCTCTTTGCCCAGCGCCTTTTCACGGATTGACTTCGCCTCTAACCAGTATTGCTCGGCATGTTCAAAGTCGTCGGCGTCGTAATATGCCCGTCCGACGCTGTCCAGCATATTGGCGGCGGATATCGTCTGTTCGACTTTTCGTACTGTCACAATCAATTGTGATTTACCGTAAACATACTGTATCCGGTCGATTGTTTCGTCCTGTGCCGGTTTATCGTTGAGATAAGCGCGGGCGGAATGGACACAGTTTTCATAATCTTCGAGACGGTAATAACTCATGATTTTGATATACGCTGTTGCGGGTTTGGTTGCACTGCCGGTCAGACGTTCTATCTCTGCGACTTTTTCGAGTGCACGGCTATAATTTCTGCTGTCGAATGCTGCGCGGGCGTCGGCGAGGGCGGAGGCGACAGCGCGGACTTTTTCGTCGTCCCGTGAACGGCTAACGCAACCGACCGTAAAGAACAAAACCACGATTATTAACAGTTTGACAGATGTTTTCATATTTATCATATTAAGGTATTGCTCCGCCTATGCAAAAGGTGAAATAGGTATTGGCATGGAAGTTTGTCCGTATGCCTGCGTTAATTTGAAAACCTGAGCCATATATAATAAAACCGGCATCAAGCAATGGATCTATCTTGTATTTTCTTGGCTTGCCCTGATACAAATGATTTGGGTCGCCGTCCCAATAAAATGATTCATCAATATACTCGTCTCTGACTGCTTCAGTAAGAGTGACGCCGCCTGAATCCTCATAACGCCCGTAAGTAAATACGTATGAAGCGCCGGTTCCTGCATAAACAGCAAACGGAAAGGCAATATTCTTGGTTACGCCGCCTGTCAAATCAAAATTAAATTCTTTTGTCTCTACACGATGAAAATCTGCCAGATAATCGGCATCGTCTTCCCAGTTCTTGAAATCAAATAATCTTGTTAATCTTGCAGCAGCATACCAGCCAAGTTTCTTTGGCTTTATACGTCCGAAATTTACTCCTATTAAAGAATTGGTCGATGGAGACCAGCCGAAAAACGCAGCGCCATATTTCTTATATCTGCTTGCCGGCGAAGATGCAACAATATCGCCAACACCTTTTCCTAATTGTTGAAAAGACCTTGCAGTTTCACATGATTTTTTGGCTGATTCCAGTTGGGCAGCCGTTTGATATTCATAAACTTCACCTGTGTATGGACAAGTCCATTTATAAGTAACAGGCAATCTGTAACCACTATTGCTACTCTTTTTCTTTTTATCCTCAGCCTCCTTCTTTATCCTTTCCTTCTCGGCTTCTGACAGGTGTTCTTCAAGGCTTTTCGTTTTCTCTCTCCTTTTCGGCGCATGTCCTTTGCTCCAGTCGTATCGGCGGACATAGTCGCCACCTCTGTCGGTCATGGTAAAGTTGTGGATAAGCAGAATGTTATTGTCACTCCAAATATCCAGTGTACGGTTCCGGCTTTCGACAGCTTCCTGCTCCGTTTTAAACGCCGAAGCGTTTACGTCATTCAAAGACATATCCAAGGCTCCTTCGTAGTAGGTACGAAAGAAAGTCCAAAAAGCATTTGATACGTCTAAACAGGCATTCAAATTGTCTAATGTACTGTTGAAACGAACAATGTTTGTTACCACAGCAACCCCTTCGTACCCGTCGTAATCAAGAATATCGCAGGCATAGCCGTAATAGGTGTAGTTTTTTTTCTCCTGTGCCTGTACATTCTGGCACAATGTACAGCCTGCACAAAATAGCAGAACTGTTAAAATAATTCTTTTTTTCATGTTACTTTTTTTTAAATTGTTTATACTGTAATTTTCCATTAATCTTTTTATTAATTATTAAAAATCGAACTTCAACCTCAGTCCATACGCCAGACTGTTACTGTTGAATCCGGCGGGATTATAATAAGGATTTGAGGGAATGACGACCGGCGATAAACTCAATTTTCGCCGTGTATCGCTGATTTGATATTCCAGTCTCCTGATGTCTTTGGAATATTTGTTTATATCAGTGAAAGAAACAATCGACCAGATAACGCCTGCAAGTAATCCGATTCCCAAACCAAGACCCAGTGAAGAAGTATCGCCATTTTTATCCTTCCATGTGCACATCCATGCTCCGACGCCTGCAAGTCCCAATCCGGCAATGCCGCCTCTCACCGCTCCGGCATTGTTTTTTCTGTTCAACTTTTTGTAACGTTCCAGTTCGTCTGTCAGAGAGTTTAACTGCGACTTTATTTTATTATTTTCCTGCACTTGTATGTAACGCTGTTTTGCATCTGTGGCGGCGGTTGTGCCGGGATACATTTCGATAAACGCTTGCAGAGCCCTGAGATTTTTGCTTGTTTTCAACAGTTTCCATTCCGAGAGGGCGGTATTGCTGTACAAAGTGTAGTAACGCTGTTGCGCTTCTTTTTCGACCTGCGTACCTTTGCAGCTGTCGAGAAAACGTTTGACGGCGTAGAGGTCGGTGGAATTTTTCAAGGTGTTCCACTGAGTTCGTGCAGCATTTTCTTTTGCCTCCTGTTCAGTCTTTCGTTTGGTGATAGCCTCCTGTTCGGCTTTTTGTTTCGCAACAATCGTTTGCGATTCGCTGTAAACGTTCTGTATCCGGTCGAGCGTTTCGTCCTGCGCATGGGCGACGACTGTCGATATAACGAACAGCGCCCCGATAATTATAATTTCATTTACGGACAATCTTTTACACATTTTCCTGTTTTGTCGATATAAAAACTTTCCCCATACAATAATACTTCGGCAAGTCCTTCGTCAAAATCACCTGCATCATCATATTTCAAAGGAATGACTTCGACGCCGGTTTTGTCTATATAGCCCCATTTGTAATTCAATTTCACACGGGCAAGTTCTTCTTCGGTAAAATTACCTGCCTTATCATATTTCAAAGGAATGACTTCGGCGCCGGTTTTGTCTGTATATCCCCATTTGTCATTTAATTTTACACGGGCAAGTCCTTCGTAAAAAAAGTCGCCTGCATCATCATATTTTAAGGGAACGACTTCGACGCCGGTTTCATCTACATATCCCCATTTGTTATTCAATTTCACACGAGCAAGTTCGCCAAAGTAATCCGCCTCATCGTATTTCAAAGGAATGACTTCGGCGCCGGTTTCATTTACATATCCCCATTTGTTGTTCAATTTCACACGGGCAAGTCCTCCGGAAAAGAAGAAGTCGCCTGCGTCATCATATTTCAACGGGATGATTACTTTACCGGTTTTGTCTATATATCCACATTTGCTGTTCAATGCCACACGAGCAGACCCATGGACAAAGATGCCTGCTTCATCATATTTCAACGGAATGATTTTTTTGCCGGTTTTGTCTATATAGCCCCATTTGTCATTCAATTTCACATAAGCAAGTCCTTCGTAAAAACTGCCTGCCAAATCATAATCATGGCTCAAAGGAATGACTTCTTTACCGGTTTTGTCTATATAGCCACATTTGCCGTTCAAATGCACAGCAGAAAGCCCTTCGTAAAAACCGCTTGCATAATCATATTTGAACGGAATGACTTCGTTACCGTTTTCGTCTATAAAACCATATTTTCCGTTCGAATCTTTTTTAGGTTCCAAATACTGCGCTTTGCAACAGTTTCCAATAAGCATAAACGCTATCAATACAATAAATAATTGTGTTCTCATATTACTTCTGTTATATCCTAAACTCTTAACTATTAGTTATTAACTTCCCTGTTGCCTTTTGCCGGACGGTTTTTTGTGACTTGTCCAAGCCCTGACCTTTGACTTGCCCAACTCGCGACCCTTGACTTGCCCAACTCGTGACCCCTGTCTTGCCCAACTCGCGACCCTGTCTTGCCCAACTCGCGACCCCTGTCTTGCCCAACTCGTGACCTCTGTTAATACGGCAATGAATATCAGGTAATTAAAACCTGTCCGGCAAGGTAAATTCTCTTCTGTTTATTGAAGTGCAGAAACATCTTTGAAAGTAGCGTTATTGATTTCTTTACGCAACGTTTCCGATGAGGTGAAGTGTATATGCACGCTTTTAATTTTGCCTGCATTTACTTCG
>JAISDK010000059.1 GCA_031264875.1 Prevotellaceae bacterium | reverse complement strand
TCGCCTTAACTTGACAGCATTGAGCTTTAGCCCAATTATTATCATAGCCAACGGTTTCAACCGCCGTATGTATTGGGCGTTTTTGCGACAGTAATGTTTTGCGATATGTTTTTCATAATACATTATATATTAGAGATAAAACATTGTCAAGTTTTGGAATTGCCCGCAGGGCATCCATATCAAATAGAAAAGCATATTATCATATAATTTTGTTAATTAGTATAAAATACGCATATTGTTGGAACAATATGCGTACATTTGCGTCCGATTGGATAAATTGAAATTTTGATAAGAGTAAAATACATATTAGTTATTGCGTTTATTTCATGTTTTTTTCAGGGAAACGCTCAGATATGGTGGGAAAAACGGACGCCGCATGTTTCGGTGTGGGAATATCCCCGCTCCAATAGCATGAATTTGCTCGACAGGGAATATTCCCGCAATATTCATTTTGGATTCAGTCTGGGCTTGAATGCATTCGACTTTTCGCAGATACACAATTCGGGTAACACCGTTTTTATTCCCGGACAGGGAAATGTTATTCTTTATGCCGACTTGATTCATCTCAAACCGGGATTCAACATAAATGCTATTGCCGATTACCGTCTGGTGACCAATCTTGATATCCGGTTTATTCCGGGTATTTTTTTCGGACAGAGACAGCTGGACTTTTATCGCCGCGACACCAAGGGACTTGTTCAATCCATGCCCATCACCTCAAACTATCTTGAATTTCCGGTCGTACTCAAGTACAGCGCAAGCAGATACACCAATTTCAGACCTTACATACTGACCGGACTGAATACAAGGGTCAATCTCAGTAACACAATAAACGTGGATTCGGAGCGTTATATAGAATTGAAAAAACTTGAACCGTTTGCTGAAATCGGCTTAGGGTTCGATTTCTATTTCGATTATTTCCGAATGAGTATCGAAATAAAAATTTCCGCCGGACTGAACAACTGTCTGAATAAGACAGAGGCGACAGGCTATGAATATTACAGGCGGTCGCTAAAATCAATACATTCGAATACGGCAGGACTTACAATCAGCTTTGAATTATAAACAATAATAACATGATTCAGGAAAATAAAGACATACTAATAATTATACCGGCAAGACATGATTCTTCCCGCTTGCCCGGCAAACCTTTATTGAAAATAAGGGGAATAGAAATGGTCAAACGGGTAGCATCCATCGCTTCATTTACATGCGATAAAAACGCCGGCTGTGCATACATTGTCGCTACCGACGATGACAGAATAATAAATTTCTGTAAAGACAACAGTATCAACGTCACTCTTACATCCAAAGATTGCAGAAACGGAACGGAAAGATGCAGGGACACTGTTGAGCGTCTGATGCTTAATCCGAAACTTGTAATCAATTTGCAGGGCGACAATCCGCTTTGTCCCCCGTGGGTTATACAGGATATTATCGACGAATGGAAACGAATTGACGCCGACGTATATACGCCCTCTGTGCGTCTTAGCTGGGACGAATACGACAGACTGATTGCCTCGAAAAAGGAAACTCCCTTTTCGGGAACAACTGTTATTGAGGATAAAAACGGATTTGCGCTTGCATTTTCAAAAAACGTGATTCCGTCAGTACGCAAGCCCGAATATGCCAGAAAAATCATGACTGTCAGTCCCGTAATACGCCACATCGGTTTATATGCATACACCTGCCGTACATTGAAGGAATATAACGGCAGCGAGGAATCGCCGTATGAAAAAAACTGTATCGAAGGTCTTGAACAGATGCGTTTTCTATACAATGGCTACACAATCAAGCTTGTGGCTACCGATTACAGGGGCAGGGAAACGACAGGCGGAGTGGATTCGATCGAAGACATTCGGCGTGTTGAAGAAATTATAGACAAATTCGGAGAACTGATTCCGGACTGACCTACATCATCTGTTTATCACGGTATTCATTGGGCGTCAGTCCGGTATATATCTTAAACAGACGATTGAAATACGATACATTTTCGAAAGCAAGAGAATAGGATATTTCCTTAACCTGTCTTCCCTCGACAAGCAGCATCATTTGCGCGCGCTCTATCTTTTTCTGATTAACGTACTGTATAGGCGTGCATTTCATTTCTTTCTTGAAAAGTCTGATAAAATGGTCGTCCGTAAGACAGCATAGAGCCGACAGTTTGCTGAGAGGCAACTCCTGTTCGATATTTTTCCTGATATAATGTATTACCTTGATTATGCGTTTATCTGCTGTTTCCTGCCTGAAGCTCGCCTGTATTAAAAATTTGGAAAACAGCTGCAACAGAATCCCTTTTGTTTCTACAACCGAATAAAACGGGAAACGGGAATTTTGGGCAATGCTTTCGAAAAAAGCCGGGGCATTATCGTAAGTTTTAGGGTCGTACATTTTCAGCTCTCTTCCGGGATTTATGGCAACAAGCCGTTTTACAAGCAATTCCTCCAGGCTTCCGGCGTCCACCTCGAACGGAAATCTGAGCCGGTCAAAAATATTACTTTCATTGTAGATGTGAATGTAAAAGAGGGAAAATTTCCCGTTACATATATAATCATGTGTTGTAAACGAAGGAATTAAGTACATGTGTCCCGGCGTAAGCGTATAAATCCGGTGTTCGGCGACCACCTGCGCCATGCCGTTCTGTACAAGATATAGCCTTGCGAAAGGACTGTGAGTGCCTTTCCAGTTCCAGTCTGCATCGTGTTCCGCACGTCCGACATTTAATAAAACCAAATTCAAATTTTGTTCCATTTCCAATCAGTTTCAACGCGAAATTAATACTTTTTTCAATATCGGGAAATTCATGTCTGAATAAAACATAAAGAGCATAAAGATTTTTACTTTATGCTCTTCATAATATGTAAACTTTACTTTAGTCTTTAATAGCCTTCACTCCAGGCAGGTCAATTCCTTCCATATATTCCAGCAAAGCGCCGCCGCCGGTTGAAACATAGCTAACTTTGTCCGCCAGATTGAACTTGTTGATAGCAGCCACGGAGTCGCCGCCTCCAATCAGGGAATATGCTCCTCCGGATGTGGCATCGACAACGGCTTTGGCAATATTTAATGTTCCGCCTGCGAATGTATCGACCTCGAAAACGCCAACAGGGCCGTTCCACAAAATGGTTTTCGATTGCAGAAGCACCTTTTTCCATGCTTCAGTACTTGCAGGTCCGGCGTCGAGACCCTGTGCATCGTCGGGAATATTGCGGATGTCTGCTATTTTTGTTTCCACATTGCCGTTACCTTTGAAAACCTCCTCGAACTGCGTAGTAGTAACCACATCGGAGGGCAAATATATTTTCACATTTTTTGCTTCCGCTTCCTTAAGAATATCTTTTGCCAGCTCTACATCTTCGCATATAGACAGTCCGATTTTTCCGCCGAGGGCTTTAATGAAAGTAAAACTCATTCCTCCTCCGAGAATCAGATTGTCCACCTTGTCCAGCAATCGTTTAATGATTGTGATTTTTGTAGAAACTTTGGAGCCTCCCAGAATAGCTGTAAACGGCCTTTCGGGAAGGTCCATCACTTTGTCGATAGCCTTCAATTCGCCGTTCATTATGTATCCGAACATTTTGTCGTCAGGGAAATTTGCGGCGATAAGAGCGGTTGAGGCGTGCGCTCTGTGTGCGGTTCCGAATGCGTCGTTCACATAACAGTCGGCTAAGCCGGCCAGTTTGTTAACGAAGTCTTTCTGTTTTATTTTCAGTTCTTTCTTTGCCGCGTCTTTCTCTTCCTGAGTGGCAGATTCGTCCACGCGCGGTTTTCCTTCTTCTTCTGCATAAAAACGCAGGTTTTCCAAAAGAACGAAATCGCCGGGCTTCATTTTTTTTGACAGCTCAACTGCCTCTTCGCCAACACAGTCGGGAGCGAAAATAACTTTCTGGCCGATAAGTTTTTCCAGTGTTGGAATAATGTGTTTCAATGAATACTTTTCCGTCACTCCTTTGGGACGTCCCAGATGTGTCATCGCTATTATCGAACCGCCCCCTGCAAAAATTTTCTTAATAGTAGGAACGGCAGCTCTTATGCGAGTGTCGTCGGTTACTTCAAACTTTTCATTTAAAGGCACATTGAAATCGAAGCGCACAATCGCGCGCTTTCCTTTAAAATTATAACTGTCAATAGACTGCATATATATGTATTGTTTTAAAATATTTAATAAAATCTAATAAAAAAAACGTGCAAAGCTAATACTTTTAATTTCATTTCAGATTTTTACTCAATGTAATGAAACCCGTTGATATTTTTTGTCCTCCAATCATTATTGAAGGACGTATGCGTATTGCCACATTCGAGGAGCCGTCGCCTGTGTTGAGCAAATGATCGACAAAACTCAGGATATTGTCTTTCGATTCTCCCTTGAACAGTTGCAGCAAGTCTGTCTGTATGGACAGCGGAATGATTGTCTGTCCGCCACTGGCCGGAACTGAAACGGAGTGATCCAGGGTACCCGATAACACATGTGTCGAATTTAAATCAATCCCCCAGTCCAGTCCGGCAATATGAGCCGCAGTCGAATTGGGATTGGTGGCATTTATGTTTACCGTGAAACTCAATGGCAAACTCCCCGAAAGTATTCCGGTTGTGAGCTTTAGCAGAGATGCCGCACCAAGATTTTGTACATTGGTTATGTTGCTCAGACTAACTCCCGCAACAGACGGATTGCTGAATCCTGCAAATTCGTATTTGCAGTTTACAAACGACGCAACGCCACTCAATACGTCGCATGACATAAAAGTTGTTCCGGTTATAAACAGGACAATGATGATTTTTAATTTTGTAACTTTCATAATATCAAATATCTTTTAATTATTTATTTCAATGCCGCGTAGCAAAACGCAAGCGCGCAAAGGTAAGTAAAATCAGATAACCGGCAAGTGCAGGGAGACACCTGCAACGCCATATCTCGAAAACGTACCTAGCGGGACTTGAGTAAAAAAACGTCTGAACCATGATTTACTTGATTAAAGATGTAAACACGAGTAATATAATTAGGTATATCCGAAAAGCGTCATTGTAAGCTATAATATTCAATCATTAATCGTTGCATCAGTTGAATCTGATAGTAAACACTGTTTTAACGTCAGGTTCGGAAATCACGGATATTGTTCCGTTATGCCGGCTGATGATTTGTCGGCAAAGGCTGAGGCCGATTCCCGAACCGCCGTGCCGGGTAGTGAAAAAGGGAACAAAAATGCGGTCAAGCACCTCTGGCACAATACCCCGTCCGTTGTCCGTCACCGTTATAACCGATTTGCCCTTGTCGGAAAACGCATATACCGAAATCAGCGGGGCTGCAGTATTCCGGCAGGCTTCAAGCGCATTCTTTATCAGATTGATGAGTACCTGTTCCATCAGTGAGCGGTCGGCATAAATACGTATGTCCGCAGGCCGCGCATAAAACGATACAGGCGTCGTTTCCCTTGCAAACAGGTTGCGGATGTCTCCAAAAAGTTCATTGATATGAAATTGCCGCATCACAGGCGAGGGGATACGTGTCAGCGCCCTGTAGTTTTCAACAAAGTCGAGCAGCCATTTGCTTCGCCGGTGTATTGACTGCATGGCAGCCATACATTCGCGGTAGCGTTCCTCGTTCAAATCCTCGCCGGCCTGATCGGTAATAGTTTCCGAAAGCGAGATGATGGGCGCTACGGAGTTCATTATTTCATGCGTCATGACACGTATAAGTTTTTGCCACGCTTCGGTTTCGGCCTTTGAGACAATGGATTCGTAAAGGCGTGATCTGAACATTTCGAGCGCTTCGTTCATCGACCTGTTGAGATCGCGGCCTCTTTTTTTCAGGTTAGAAGGAAACGAGATGTTGAGATCGCCACACCGTATGTTCATAATCATCTGTTCCATAAGCCTGATGGATTTGCAGTAGTCCGAATGTATCGAGCCAATGAGCGAGATAACGGTGATAATGGATATTGCTGCAAGGGTGCCGTATCCGCCTGTGACGCACAGTGTTGAGGCGACGGACATGACTGCAACTGCCGCAGCCTTGATGATAATGCCTGCCGAGTGGTTCATAATCCGAGTTTTTCCATTTTACGGTACAGTGCATAACGTGTAATGCCCAGAAGTTCAGCTGCCAGGCTGATATTGCCTCCGGCCTGGCGGAATGCTCGTTCAATAGCCTCCTGCTCAAGCTTGTTGAGGTTAAATTCTTCGCGCGACTTTTTGGTTGCCGACGCGGGAGTGAAGATGAAGTTTTCGGCTCCCAGAAGGGCTTTTTCGGACAGTATCACAGCACGTTCCATTGTATGTTCGAGTTCGCGTACATTTCCTGGCCACGGATAGTTTTGCAGCTTTGTTTTTGCCTCTTTCGATATGCCTTTCAGCTTCTTGCCGTATTTTCGGGTGAAGCGGGTGAAAAAATGGTCGGCAAGCAGCAGCACGTCGCCGTCGCGTTCCCTCAGCGGAGGCAGATATATTTCGATGGTATTTATGCGGTAAAGCAGATCCTGCCTGAATTTTCTGTCGGCAGCCATTTCGCGGATATTCGCGTTGGTAGCCGAAATGAAACGCACGTCTATCGGCGTCGGACGGGTGGCGCCCAGGGGAACGATTTCGCGCTTTTCGATGGCCGTCAGCAGTTTCATCTGCATGGAAAACGACAGGTTACCGATTTCGTCGAGAAACAGCGTGCCGCCGGCGGCAACTTCCAGCCTTCCGGGCTTGTCGTGATGAGCGTCGGTAAACGCGCCCTTCCTGTATCCGAACAGTTCGCTCTCGAAAAGCGATTCGGAAATGGAACCGAGGTCGAGCGATACAAAGATCTTGTCGCACCGCAGCGACTTACGATGGATCTCACGGGCAATAAGGTCTTTACCTGTTCCGTTTTCACCGAGTATAAGGATATTGGCGTCGGTGTTGCGCAGCTTTTCTATCGTGTCGAAAATGTTCAGCATCACGGCGCTTTCGCCTATTATTTCGTATTTCCCGTCTCCCGCGGGAGTGGCAAGCGCCGAAATCTGCTGTCTGAGATGCTTCACTTCAACTCTGCTTTCGTGCAGCTCAATGGCCGAGAATATTGTTGCCAGCAGCTTCTCCTTCTCCCACGGCTTTGGAACAAAATCTGTTGCGCCCGCCTTAATCGCCTGTATTGCCTTGTCCATATCGGCATACGCAGTTATGAAAACAACGGCAATATCGGAATCAATCTCCTTTATTTTCTCAAGCCAGAACAGGCCTTCCTGTCCACTGATAGCATCACGGTTGAAATTCATGTCCAGCAGTATAACGTCGGGATAGAAGGTGTTGATGAAATACTCGATACGTCCCGGATCGGCGCTTACACGAACCTGTTCCACATGGGACTTCAACAGAAGATTCAATGCCAGCAGCACATCTTCGTTATCGTCTATTATCAGAATTTTACCTTTTTTCATGTCCTTAATTTTTGCAAAGATACTCAATTGTCGAATAGCGCTGTAAAATTCATGTACATCGCTGCCTGGCATAACGCTTTACGGTGAACAGCGAAGAACTGACCGCATGCCCCGATTAAGCTGACCGCTGATTGAACCGGTTATCGTACTGTCATTATCAACAATCAATCCAATCAAGTTAATCACTCATGTTATGCACTTTGCCATATCCATAGTCGTCGATTAAAATCCTTCGCTCGGCGTAGTCTCCAGACTACGTCGTG
>JAISDK010000306.1 GCA_031264875.1 Prevotellaceae bacterium | reverse complement strand
GTTATTAGTGCAAGCTTCCTGTTCATTCAATTGAATTAGTACGCTTTTTTGTCTCCCCTTATTGTGACTGCGACAGTTTTTATCAGTATTTCAACGTCAAGCATAAACGACCAGTTTTCGAGATACCAGATGTCCTTTCGTATCCGTTCTTCCATCTGAGACACTTCCTTTGTCTCGCCACGACAGCCGTTTATCTGCGCCCAGCCGGTAACGCCGGGTTTGATGAAGTGGCGAACCATATACTTGTTTACCAGTCGCGAATATTCTTTGGTATGCAGCAGCATGTGCGGACGGAATCCCTCGCCGACAAGCCTCAGAGGCAATCTGGAAAAATGCTACAGCAATTTCTGCAATATTACAGTTCGAAGCCTCAACCTGCAGTATTCGGAGGCTCTTGAAAACCTCTTCCAGGTGATGAACGAAATCCGGATTAAGTACGTCAAATCCCTGCCCGTCAAGCTCGCAGACAAAAATACTTCCGTTGACGCTATTCCGGCGCAGCAGTACACCGGCAAATCCGTCACACCCATCCCGCGCGTATACATCAGAACGAAAGACGACACGTTTAGCGAACTCCAGTTTACGGTAGATTTCTTCACAACATACCGTAATAATATCAATATCGGCGAAGCACAAATCATCATCCACGGTAAAGGAAAATACTGCGGAAGCCACGCCTCTACTTTCCATATCGTACGGGAATTATGAGCTAAGAACTAAGGCATTGCCAAGAAAAAAACGCTCCCTGAGCATATTCCGGTGAATTTAGATGTGCAAAATAAATAACAGATAACAATGTGAACTTTCTGGATTGCTTTGCTTCGTTCCTCGCAACTCCTCGCAGCGACGAACATCTTCCGGTCAGAAAATAGCCTGTTAATGTGCTACTTACGAAAAGCGTCATTATAAGGAGTTGCGAGGAATGAAGCAAAGCAATCCAGAAAGTTCAATTTGTTTTCAGAATACGGTAAATAATCGGCGTCCTGTCAACTATAATATCGCCTACACCGTGCATGCCGGGGATTAAATCCTGTCGTTTTATCCTGTTCAAGTCATTGAGCAGGAACGCCGACGCCCGGATTGAATTATCTTTGTATTCTATGTCCGACAGCGAAGATATTTTACCTCGCAAAATTCCGTAATCCATATATGGATAATCGTCCATGCGAAGGTTTATTTCCTGACCTTCCCTGACTAAATCATGTTTTATGCCGGGGATAACAATATAGATACTGTCGTTTGTAATCTCTACCTGGCCGGATACTGTGACCGGGAATTTTAAATTGAATGACATGTAAAGCAATATCATGCAAACGACCAGTATTACTGCATTTCCCCAACGTATAATCCACGAAGGTATTCGTCCTATAACAAACTGATTCTTCTGTTTTCTTATTTCAATTTTATTCGACATTTTTACCGGTTTATAATTAATTAACTGCCTAATTCAAGCTGATCTTTTACCAGATGATAATATGCGCCTTGCTTTTGTACAAGGGTATCGTGAGTGCCCTGCTCCACTATCGCTCCTTTCTCCAGCGCCACAATTTTATCAGCCTTTCGAACAGTACTTAGACGGTGGGCGACAATGATTACGGTACGTCCCGCAAAAAAGCGTTCCAGATTTTGAGTTATAATTTTTTCATTACTTGCATCCAGTGAATTAGTCGCTTCGTCGAACAGTATATATGAGGGACTTTTATAGACGGCGCGGGCAATAAGTATGCGCTGTTTCTGTCCCTGACTTAAACCTGCGCCTTCCTGACCGATTTTGGTATTGTATTTCAAAGGCAGTGTCTCGATAAATTCTGCAATATTGGATATTTCGGTCGCCTGCTGCAGTCTTTCCGTATCTATATCATCTTCCATGCACATGGAAATATTTTTTGCAATAGTATCCGAAAAAATATATCCGTCCTGCATCACTGTGCCGCATTGACTTCTCCACCAGTTGATATTGTATTCGTTCAGGTTTTTTCCGCCCACCAAAATGTCGCCCGCTACAGCTTGATAGAATCCAAGTATCAGTTTGATAAGAGTAGTTTTACCGCTACCGCTGGCGCCTACTATTGCCGTAATTTTTCCTTCCGGTATTTCGAGCGTGATATTATCCAGTACTTTTGGCGAACGGGAGCCGTCATACTGGAATGTCAGCTGCCGGATATTTATACTTTTATCCTTTTCGAATTGCATGATTTTATGCGCCGCATCAGCGTCTTCTTCTTTCTTGTTGTGAACTTCGCCCAGACGCTCCAGACTGATTTTTACATCCTGTACCGAATAGATAAACTGTATAGCCTGAATAACCGGTCCATTGAGCTGACCGATTATATACTGCACTGCCAGCATCATGCCCAGCGTCATTTGCCCGTTGATGACCGCCGTGGCTGCAATAACGGTGATGATGATGTTCTTCAGTTCGTTGATAAACGTGCTCCCATTGTGCTGAATCTGATTCAGCGACATGCGTTTTACCCCAAGCTCAAACCGTTCGGCTTGCAGATGTTCCCATTCCCAGCGTTTGGATTCTTCGCAATGATTGAGCTTTATTTCGTTCATCCCGTTGATTAATTCGATTACATAGTTTTGTCCCTTTGCCGAAATATCGAAGTATTTGTAGTCAAATCCCTTGCGTTTGCCCATAAACAACAGCAGCCACACAAGATAGAACAAACTGCCGACGACGAATACTATCAGTATCGGAATATGATACAGGGCAAGGATTATGCTGAAAATAACAAGATTAATAAACGAAAATACCACATAGAACGATTCCGCAGTGATAAACTGTTCGATGCGGCTGTGGTCGGCTATGCGCTGATAAATGTCTCCCGTCATTTTGCCGTTAAAAAAGTTAAGCGGCAGTTTCATGAGTTTCAACAGGAAATCGGAGAGTATCGACAAGCTGATGCGGGCGCTGATGTGCAGCATCAGCCACGAACGGATAAATTCAATCGCACGGCTGCCAAGAAACAGGGCGAGCTGGGCAAAGAGTATTATATATACAAAATTCAGGTTTTTGTAGTTGATGCCGGTATCGACAAGCGACTGTGTGAGAAATGGAAACACAAGCTGAATGGCGCTTCCAATCAACAGTCCGAAAAATATCTGGGCAATATATTTCCTGTAACGGCGAAGGTAAGTAAAAAGGTATGCAAGACTTGTCTTGTCGGGGATTTCGTCCATGGAGAAAAATTCGGCAACAGGTTCGAGCAGCAGGACTACGCCGCGATCTTCGTCGTTCCTGCGCGTGCTTTGCCATTTGCTTATAAATTCATCCTCCTCATACTGCAGCAAGCCTATGGCAGGGTCGGCGACATATATTTTCCATCCTTTCCGGTTTTTCCGTATCCGCCATATTACTACGAAGTGATTCTGTCCCCAGTGGGCTATGCAGGGTAATGGCGCATTTTCGCACAATTGTTTGAGCGATACCATTACTCCGATTGTTTTGAAGCCCAAAGATTGAGCGCATTCGCTGATACCCAGCATCGACACGCCCTCGCTGCTGACAGGCATCCGCGACCGGAGCCATTCCATGTTTACCTTTTTGCTGTAATACCGGGCTATCATCCGAAGACAGGCTATCCCGCAATCGGTCGCATCGTATTGAGGGTAAAATGGAAAACGTTTCCATGTAAATAACGAACCGAACCGGCAAAAAAAATGACAAATATACTTGTTTATTAACTGCACATATCGATTCATTTCACTGCATTTTTTTATTTTGTATCTATGCGAATCTCGTCATTATATTGTTTGGAACGTTTCTGTTTATCTGCCTGCTGTTTGCCTTTTTGGAGGTAGTAACCAACTCTTAATGTAACGCGGAGATGTTGATTTCTGTTGTTTTGGGTGTAAATCTGTGAAAAGCCGTCCGAATAAGTTTCCGTTGTTTTTATGCCGGGCGAAAACATACAGTATGTCTGTATGGCAAAGGTCCATCGATTAGGGCGATAGGAAACTGTCAGATTGGAATATTCATCTCTTTTATAATATCCTGTCAGTGTAGGATTTTTGATTGAGGGGAAATATGAAAAATAAACAGATAAAGATTTGTATTTTATTGAATTGTCAAACCATGCAGAATATGATGTATATTTTTTATTCAGTGCAGATTCGGCGTCTTTGTATTCATTACGATTAGCTGAACCGTTTAATGAAATTTTCCACCATTTTGTAATGTAGAAATTAAAGTTAACATACGCCGAATAAAAACGGTAATTGGCGGCATTAATGTATGTTGTGTAATGAATTCCGTTATCCAAATATTTCTTTTGCACTATGGCATTGCTTGCAGAATTATGATGAAGCGACAGCCCTGTATAAAATTTTTCCGGGATGAAAAACTCGTAATCAAGGTGTAAGGAATTTACATAATATGATTTTAATCCGGGATTTCCCAAAAATACCTGAGTAGTATCATCCCCGTCGTACACCGGAGTAGAGTTCAGCACAAGCGAAGAAGCAGGACTTTGACGTACAAGGCTATAGTTAACAGTAATATTTTGCCTGTTATTTATATTATATCGAAGCATGGCGTTGGGAGTAAGTTCGGTATGATT
>JAISDK010000265.1 GCA_031264875.1 Prevotellaceae bacterium | reverse complement strand
CAATAATGAGCGATTGTATTGCATCAGTTTTAGTATTGCCGTCAGCTTTAGCTGACGGATAAGAAAATGCAGGATGTGCAAAAAGTTCCGTCAGCTAAAGCTGACGGCAATATTTTATCTGGTAGCAGTGGTGTGTCAATGGTAGTAGCGGTGGTGCATCAATGGTGGTAGCGGTGATGTGTACCCGTGATTGTGTAACATGAGTTATTCATACGGGTTTGCCTGCATGATTCCTCTCAGCAGCATCAGACCGTTATGAGCCAGAGCCGACAGCTCGTCTTCGCCGGGGTACACAGCTACGGGAGCTATAAATTCGACCATCTCGCGTATATAATTGCAGATATGCGGGTCGTTAGCAATGCCTCCGGTTATCAGAATTGCATCGACATCGCCTTTGAGCGCCGTTGCCATTGCTCCGATGTATTTAGCTGTTTGGTATGCCATTGCATCCAGTATCAGTTGGCTTTGCCTGTCGCCGTTTTCTGCCTTTGTCCGGATTTCGGAATAGTCGCTGGTGTCGAAATATGCCACAAGTCCTCCTTCGCCGGCAAGCATTTTTTCGATTTTCTCTCTGCTGTATTTGTAGCTGAAACAAATATCTACTACCTGTTTTGCGGGTAAGCTCCCTGACCTTTCGGGAGAAAACGGCCCGTCGCCATACAGCGCGTTGTTGACGTCAATGACTTTTCCCCGGCAATGGGCGCCAATAGACACTCCCCCGCCGATATGCGCTATTATCAGATTGATGTCTTCGTATGCCCGGTTAATCGACGCGGCATGTTTGCGGGCAATAGCTTTCTGGTTCAGTGCATGAAATATAGGTATTCGCTTAAATTCAGGATGTCCTGCGATTTTCGCCACATCCTGCATTTCGTCCACAACGACAGGGTCAGCGATATATGCTTTTCCGACGGAAGTTTGCTTTGCGAGGTCGGCGGCAATCAGTCCGCCAAGATTGCTTGCATGCTCTCCCCTAAGTCCGGCAGATAACTCGTTAATCATCCTGTCGCTGACTTCGTATATTCCGGAGATGACGGGTCTTAGCAAACCGCCCCGTGCCATGATGAGGTCAATGTCCGACAAGGAGAATTTAGCCGAGGCAAGCTCTTCGACAATGGCGTTTTTACGGTATTCGTACTGCTCTGCCACACATGAAAAACTGTTTAAAGTATTGGCGTCATGCACGATTTTTTTTATGAAAACAGGCTTTTCATCGCAGAATATCCCTATTTTAGTGGATGTCGAACCGGGGTTTACAGTCAGAATACAAAATTTACCCATATCTTAATTAATTAGAATCCAAACAAAAGAAACCGCAAAGACGATTAACATGGATAAAATATCATCTTTGCGGAATTATACTAATACATTTATAACCTGCTATTTCACAAAAATATCCTCTATTGCTTTCCAATCAAGAATTTTCCAGTAATTTGCTATATAATCTACTCTTTTGTTCCGGTAATCTAAGTAATAAGAGTGTTCCCAGACATCGCAGCCTATCAGCGGCGTTCCCATTCTGCTGTGAATGGGGTTTCCGGCATTCTGTTCCTGGCTTATTGCCAATGTGCCGTCATCCTTTTTGTACAGCCATGTCCAGCCCGAACCGAACAGGGACAGTGCTGATCTGCTAAATTCTTCCTTAAAATCGCTGAAAGAACCAAAACTTTTCTTTATCGCCTCCAGCAGTTTACCCGACGGTTCGGGTTTCGGAAACGGAGAAAGTGTTCTGAAATAAATGTCGTGATTCCACACTTGTCCGGCATTGTTGAATATTGCGCCGTCCGATTCCCTGACTATGGTTTCCAAGTCCGAATGTTCAAATTTTGTTCCCTGAATCAATCCGTTAAGGTTGTTTATATAAGTCAGGAAATGTTTTCCGTAATGGAATTCCACTGTCTCTTTTCCAATTGCAGGAGCCAAAGCTTCAACTGCATACAATAATCTTGGCAATTCAAATTTCATCTCATTCCAAATTAAAAATTTAATGTACTTGTTTAGATTAACAAATATGACAAAAAAAAGTTTTACCGTATTTTACTTAAAAAATATTCGTGAACACGGGTATCTTCCGTTAATTCAGGATGGAATGCAGCCGCAAGAAAATTATCCTGCTCGGCAAAAAGAATTTTATCCTGAAAGGAAAGCAGAATTTCGACATTGTTTTCAACTCTGTAAATATATGGCGCACGGATAAATATGGTATGAAAAGGCTGGTCGCCCAATACAGGAATATGCATATCCGCTTCGAAACTTGCCAGTTGCCGTCCGAAAGCATTACGTTCCACATACGTATCCATAAGTCCCAGACAGCGCTGTTCGCTGTTGACAATGTGTTTTGACAGAAGAATCAGACCGGTGCAGGTGCCGAAAATCGGCAAACCTTTACGTCCAAGTTCGGCTATCGGTTCCAGCAAATTATAGCGAACCAGAAGTTTTCCGACTGTGGTACTTTCGCCTCCCGGCAGTATCAATCCGTTTATTCCATCCAGGTCGCCGGGATTCAGCACATCAACGGCGTCCACATCCAAGCGGCGCAACATACAGCGGTGTTCCCTGACAGCGCCCTGCAATGCCAAGATTCCTATTTTCATGATTTACCAGCCTCTGCCGGCGATCTTGTCTCTGTCGTCCATTTGAGCTACGCTCTGACCGCGCATTGCCTCGCCAAGTCCCTTGGATACTTCGGCTATCAGTTTGGCATCCTTATAGTGAGCAACAGCTTCAACTATGGCTTTGGCACGTTTTGCAGGATTGTCCGACTTGAATATTCCGGAACCTACAAACACTCCGTCACAGCCCAATTCCATCATCAAAGCGGCGTCGGCAGGCGTTGCTACTCCTCCTGCTGCAAAATTTACGACGGGAAGACGTCCAAGTTCTTTTACCTGCAACACTAATTCGTAGGGAGCGCCCATTTCCTTGGCAATACTCATCAGTTCCATTGACGTGGCGCTTACAACACGCTGTATGTCTTCGTTTACCCTGCGTATGTGGCGTACCGCTTCCACAATGTCGCCTGTGCCTGCTTCGCCTTTGGTACGTATCATGGCAGCTCCTTCACCTATGCGGCGAAGCGCTTCGCCAAGGTTGCGTGCGCCGCATACGAACGGAACTTTGAAGTCGGATTTCAGAATGTGATAAACATCATCGGCAGGGGTTAATACCTCGCTTTCGTCTATAAAATCAATATCCAGCGCTTCGAGTACCCGTGCCTCAACTATGTGACCTATACGAGCCTTTGCCATTACGGGAATTGATACTGCGTTCTGAATCCCGATAATCATCTCCGGATCCGACATGCGCGCTACTCCACCTTGAGCGCGAATATCCGAAGGTACGCGTTCCAGAGCCATTACTGCAACTGCTCCTGCTTCTTCGGCAATTTTTGCATGTTCGGGATTGACAACATCCATGATAACTCCGCCCTTAAGCATTTCCGCAAGACCTTTTTTTACTGCAAATGTCCCTGTTTTTCTGTTTATTTCAGACATATTTTATTCTTTTTATATTTAATAATCAGGATACAAAGGTAATGCATTTTTTCCGAATCGTCATATACCATAAATGTGGTAGTGTCGAGTTATTGGCGAAATATTATTTTGATACTATACACCTGAGTTCGGGATAAGAATAGCCCGATAGGGCTTATATATCAATAGAAAAGATTTTTCATCCGATGACGAACACCAGCGGTGTTCAACCCACTTACGGGGTTGCGATAGGGGAAAAAACTTTTTTCTATTGATATGGATGCCTTACGGGCAACAACTAATCGATTCGTAATGATTTATATCTTTTCTTATCTCGAACTCAGGTTTATAGCGTGTTTTTTACAGAATTGCCGATTTTTAAAAAATATTTGCCGGATAAAATTTTTGTTTACTTTTGCAC
>JAISDK010000248.1 GCA_031264875.1 Prevotellaceae bacterium | reverse complement strand
GCACATGTGTGCGAAGGACAAAATTAGCCGGATTTATGAAAATCGGAGCGTCAAAATCGGACGGTGTGCCTGAAATGCTTCTTATAATATAATTGCCATCTTATTTTTTATACATTACTATATTTCTTTTTGCATTATACCACACTCGGTGTAAAATTGTGAGATAAAAATGTAGCGATTCATCGTGTCTTATGACGCCGCAGGCGTCTGAGATCGATAACCTCGAACAAGCGCAGCGCAGTTCGGGGTACCGCATGTATCTTTTCCACAACTCCGCAAGGAGTTGAACTGCTTCGCAGTTCAGATAGGCAGGAGGCTGTTATACCCCGAACTGCGCTTCGCTTGTTCGAGGTTATCCGGATTGGACGCCTTACGGCGTCAGTCAGTACTCAGTGTACAAAATCATCCTGCACGAAGTATAACATCTCACAAGATTATCCCGCACGTAGTATAAATCCTTTGACGGGGGGAACTCAGTAATCATTTCCGTTTCTTTTACGGGTGATTTTATCGAACCAGAAACAGTTTGTCATTTTCGCATACTCTTTTTTGTCGGTAAATTCCTGTTCTATCCGTTTTTTTGTTTTTCTGCCTATTTTGCCTGTCATAACCAGTTCGGAACCGGCTTTTTTCATGCTTTCCAGTATTTGTATTTGCAGCCTGTAGCAAAACGGATTGTTGAACAGAAACATTGCTCCCGACCGGAAAACTGTTTCAATCAACGGGACATGAAAGTTGTGTGCAATAGCCTCGAAATGCGATTCCAGCGCCCGAAACTGTATTCTTTCCCCAAAACCGCAAATGGAAAACAGCACCATTGTCTGGTTTTTTTTATCAATCCGGCGCGGATGCCTCATTTTCGGGGTATCGCTGCAAATGTACGGGTAAACTCTTCGAACCGAACGGTCAAAGTAGTTTTTCAGTATCGACGGCATACCATCCACGTAAAGAGGAAAGGCATAAACAATCATATCCGCCCTGTTGACTTTTTCGTACAGATCGTAAAAATCGTCCTTTCCGTCAAACACGCAGCCGTTCTCCCCTATCCAGCAATTCCAGCAGCCAATACAGGTTTTTATCCTCAGTTTCGGGAGGTATATTTTTTCCACGCTTGCCCCTGCCTCTTCCATGCCTTCCGCAAGTTGCGCCGCAAACTGCTCGGTATATCCGTTGTCCGAACGGGGAGAACCGTTTATGATTATTACCGATTGAGGTTGTTTCCAGTTTTTTACGGCATTTTTTTCAAAGTCGGTATAAGGATCGTCCATGTCATCGATGTTTATGCTGAAATTGCGTGGAAGTACTTTGAAGAACGATATTTTTCCCCTGAATTTCAACTTTTGTGTAACTGCTCCCCAGACAGGGTTCAGTTTTCCTGCCGCCAAATCAAGCCAGTGGAAAAAATCACAGCGTAAGGTTACTGCTGGACTGTCTGCCTTTCCGGTATAAAACTCCAGATGGCGTTCATCTGCCTTTATATAGCATGTCCAGTATTGATCTTCGTGCGAAAAGTAAAACTGAATGATTCCGTTTCCTTTCTCCTTGTGTTCAGGATAGTATGTGTCAAGAATTTCTACCATCGACTGCATAATCCCGTAGGGCGATTTCAGTTTTTTCGGCATTATCTTTGTCTCTTTTTTATCTGCCAGTCCGTTATACATTTTATCTGTTCCAGTATTTTTTTTGCAAAATCGCCACAAAGATAAAAGCAAATATAAGAATGTGCAAATCGTGACGGACGCAGTTAAATCTTTTTTTGAGACGCCATACTGTGCGCGGATAGTTTTGTGAATTGCATAACTGTTTCAATAAAAATAATTAGCCTGTTATCTATTCCAAATCAATTACCCGTTCCACATCTGTCTGCTCCAGAAAATAACTGTCATGCGACACGACAACAAGCGTACCCCGATATTCGTTAATCGCCGCAGTCAGAATTTCCATATTCCGGATATCCAGATTATTGGTAGGCTCGTCGAGTATAATCATGTCCGGCGCCCGGTTGCTTATTGTCAGACAGCAAAGCATGAGTCGCATTTTCTCTCCGCCGCTGAGAGCGCTGCATGGCTTGTCCCATTCATTTTTGGTAAATAAAAAACGGTTTAATCTGGTTTTTACTTCGTGTTCCTGCAGCGCTGAAGTATTGAATTTTTGAGATTGCATATAAACAGTCTGCTGATTATCAATCAGCGAATAGTCCTGATCAATGTAAACCGCGCTGTTTACGGCTCTGTAAATCATTCCCGATTTTGGCTGCAATTCGCCGAGAATTATCTTTATCAACGTTGTCTTGCCCGAACCGTTCGATCCCCGAAGCACAATCCTTTCGCCGCTTTTTATCTGGAAATCCAGTGACTGTCGCCAAAGTAGCCGGTTATCATAACCAAAATTGATATTTTCGGCAGCAATCAGTATTTTTCCGAAATGAAGCGAAGAATTGTCGAACCCGAATCTCATCCCGTCCATACACGGTAATTTCTTTCGCAGTTCGGTCAATTCGCGGGAAATAGCGCCGGTTTTTTCAGCGTGTACATCCTTCAAACGGGCAGTACTTCTTTCGGCGTCGTTTTTCAGTTTGTTAATCATTATTTTGGGAGTACCTTCCTTTTTCTGCTGTTTATTTCCCCTTGCGTTTTGTTTTTGTTGCCGCTCAAGAGTATCCCGTTCTGTTTCTTTCGCTTTTCGCAAAGCCTTTTCACGGTTTCTTATATCTTCATTCAGGGCGTTTTTTTCAAGCTGTTTCTGTTCGGCATAGAAATCGTAATTGCCGCCATACACAGTTATGCCTTCAGCGCTTAGCTCACAAATCGCGTCAGTCAGATTCAGCAGTTTCCTGTCGTGACTCACCACAATTATCGTGCTTCGGCTATACTGTATAAAATCGTATAACAAAGCTCTACTGTTCATATCCAAATGATTGCTCGGTTCATCCAGTAAAACTGTTTCCGGCTGGTGTATGGAAATTCCGGCAAGAAAGACTTTGGTTTT
>JAISDK010000160.1 GCA_031264875.1 Prevotellaceae bacterium | reverse complement strand
GATGGAATCTCCACTACTTTGTGATTTGCCCTAACTGCATTACGGATTCTTGTCAGGTAATCTGCTATTGGATCAGTCATTGTTACTTAATTTTTTAATTTTAATTCCGACGCTCGGATACGGCGTCCGATATCCAAATTTATTTTATAATTTTTAATTCCTATTTATTTCTTAATCAAATTTTTATTACCAAAATATAACCCCTTGCCGTTCTCGGTTCGGGGTGGCAAAGATACTTACTTTTTTTTACCTGCAAATATTTTTTACAACTTTGTTTTAAATATTCTTACTATCAAATATTTTTTAATATAAATTCCGCATGATCGTTGATTTACTGCCTGATTGCGCCGGATTCCATCATCAATACTCCTTTTGGCGGAGCTTTTCCATATATTTGCGGCTTAAGTCAATGACATTGTGCATCGTTAAGCGTAGATTATCATTTTCGTCAAACTGAAAACATGGCTTTTCAAATCGTATCGCCTCAAAAAAGATTCAATCTTTTTCATTGAAATGAATTTTTCATGTTACTTTGGCACGTTTTTTGTAAGGTAGCGCAGGCGGTCGGTACCGAGATATTACATTAGTGATTATTTTTTTTTGAAATTATGGAACTTAAAGAAAATATATAAAAGGTACATGTGGTTTTTAAACTGCAATAGAGCCAAGAGTGAGTGTGGTTTTGCAACCATTTCATAATAAAATGTTTTTAATGATTAATAATGATGAGACGGTCTTCGGAATTATTCTGAAGACTGTTTTTTTGTTGTGTACCATGCCATATAACAAGTGGCGAAGGTTCACTGTGGAGCCGCAATTAGCTGTGGAAAAATTTTTCGACTTCTATTATTGATATTGTCGGTTTGCCTTCCGCATCAATATCCGGCATTTTACACGCGAATAATCTGTTAACAAGATGTTCCATTTCAATATCGGTAAAGATTCCGCATTTTTTGACCGACTCCGATTTAGCCAGCGACATTGCCAGTTTTTCGTGAGTATCCCAGGTTTGACTGTTGTAATCGTCCTTGATGTTACGGAGAATTTCGTCGATAATATCTTTTGCATTAGCTTTTTCCAGTCCGGCAGGAAATGCGTGGAACACAATGCTGCTGTCGAAGCTGTGAATATCGAATCCCATTTTTTCCAAGTCATTCCACACGCTCTGAATGAGTATGCAGTCGGAAGGCGACAATTCGACGGCTTCGGGAAACAGCTGTTTTTGAGAGCCTGTAACCGAACCGGCCTGAAACAGCAGCATAAATTCCTCGAACAAAATCCGCTGATGCGCTCTGCAGATGTCTATCAACATCAGTCCCGATTTTACCGGAGTAGCTATATACTTGTCTTTTATCTGTAAGAAACGTTTTTTTGGCATACCGCTTTCAAAAAAGGTTTTCTGTTCGGGTTCGGATTCTGGTTCGGGCGCAAACATGGAGTCGCCGGACATTCCCGACTGTTTGTTGAAATCGTTATAAAACTGTTCCCATCCGTCTATTTTATTGTTTTGTAAATATCCTGCACTCGCGGGTTTAAACGGATTGTATCCACTGTCGACGGTTATTCCGGGTGTAACGATTCGTGTGTGCTGTTCTAAAACGGGAATATTGGGTGCTCCTTCCATATCGAATATTATCGAAGGCGTAATGGCATATTTCGACAGGGATTCGCGAACTACGGCATTTAAGATCTGCCATATAGCATTTTCATTTTCAAATTTCACTTCTGTTTTCTGAGGATGAATATTTATGTCGATATCGGCGGGATTTGCTTCGAGAAACAGGAAAAACGAGGGGTGCATGTCGGCCGGAAGCAACTGTTCGTACGCTTTATATACGGCTTTCTGCATGTACGGGCTTCTGAAAAACCTGTTATTGACAAAAAAAAACTGTTCGCCCGAAGTTTTTTTCGCCTTGTCGGCTCTACCTATAAATCCGGAGACCTTGATTATTGAGGTTTCGATGTTTACATCAATAAGCGAACCGGCGATGTTTTTGCCGAATATGCCTGTAAGACGCTGTTTTAAGTTGCCGGCAGGAAGGTTATAGAGTTGTGTTCCATTGTTGGTGAAAACAAATGCAACGTCGGGATTGCAGATGGCAATTCTCTGAAATTCATTGATTATCTGCTTTAATTCCGAGGCGTCGGTTTTAAGGAATTTTCTCCTGGCGGGAATGTTGTAGAACAGATTCTTGATCGAAAAACCGGAACCGACAGCACATTGAACCGGCTCGCTTGAAAGAACTTTGGATGCCGAAATAAGCAGACGCACTCCTATGTCTTCGTTTTTCAGCCGTGTTTTCAATTCGACTTCCGCAACAGCAGCAATCGAAGCCAGAGCTTCTCCTCTGAAGCCGAAGGTTTTGATCGAATCCAAATCTCCGATGGCAGTGATTTTGGAGGTTGCATGTCGTTCAAAAGCCATGCGTGCGTCAGTATCGGACATGCCGGAACCGTCGTCTATCACCTGTACAAGCGTTCGTCCAGCATCTTTGATAACCAGATTTATTTGAGAGGCTCCCGCATCAACTGCATTCTCTACCAATTCCTTCACAACCGATGCTGGTCTCTGTACTACTTCTCCTGCAGCGATTTGGTTGGCTACATTGTCGGGTAACAGTTTAATCATTCGTAAAATTCTATATTATCAATGTGTTCATTATTATCCTGTCCGTTGCCCGAAAACATATACGGATATATCCGCATGAAATAGAAGAATATGATGCCCAGCAACAAGCCTGTTGCGATAATGATATACGACCGTATCCTGTTGCTGTAGCTGGTTTTATTTTTGCTTTTTTTGTTCAGTTCGTATTCTTTTCTGAAACTGCCTTTTATATTCGGGACATAGGGTTTACCGCCGGATGCAGTGTCGATAATTCCCAATTCTTCCTGAATACGTTTCAGCCGTTCTTCCCTGTCTTCCTTTTCAGGATCCCAAATTCTTGGCGTGTATTCAAACCTCTTGTGTTGAGGTGTTTTAAAAAAAGAAAATCTGAGTGTCATTGTATTTAATACTAAAAATTCAAGGCGTAAAATTAATAAAACAATGAACAATGAATAATTAACAATGAACAATTAACAATTTCGCGACGCAATATACTTCTGATGAGAGGTATTGCGTCGCGAGATTGTTCATTGTTAATTGTTCATTGTTAATTATTTCTATGCCACTGCGATTGCCAGTATTCCTGTTCCAGGCTGTAAATGTCCGTCACATCCGAAGGTTTTGTATCGGAGGGGAGTATGCCATATTTTTGCATTTCGCGGACATATTCAGGACGCGGAACAAATCCGGGCATATCGAAACGTCCGATTTGGTCGAGATGCTGTTTTGTTCGTTCGATACCTTTTAATATATATCTGTAGCGCGGGTCGTTTTTATTTTTGAATATTGCTTTGCCGCACGATTCGTATCCTCCTGCCGATTTTGCCAGCGGAGCCAGCAAAAGGGTTGATTTTTCGGGATACGACAGATTGTACAGTAACTGTCGCGAGAATTTTCGGCGGACGTCATCGGGACGCAAGTTTTCCCAGGGCGCTCCTCCGATTTCGTGAGAGGGCGAGAGGGGCAGCTGTATGTTGCCTGTATGACATTGTGTACAGTTTTGAGTCAGCGTCTGTTCCATTTTTTTAATCTCGTCCCACTGAGTATCCTGCCGGTCGAGGCGGTTTTGGGCATATCCGCCTATCATTCCACTGCCCAGGGCAGTATAGGTGCCGGGATATGTGGCTCCGGTTTCGCACCATAGCCTGACGAGCGTCTGTTCGCGTTCGTCGAGTTGCACACCGTGATGCGAGGCGCTGCAAAAGTCGAGCAGCCTGCTGCCGCCGCTACCCAGAGAGCGTGGAGGATAGTTGCTTTTCGGCAGATTCCGTCCGTCGGCAACCAGGTTTTTGGCGGTGATTGTATAGTAGCTGATTGAGTATAGCGGCGTTCTGTCGCCAACCAGAGAGACGCCTCCGTTCCGTTCTTCCGGCCTGTGACACTTGACGCAGTGCGCATCGAGAACGGGCTGCACATCGCGCGGGAAGTCAATTACATCGGGAATACCGGTCGGATTATTCAGCCGGTTGCCGTCGCCGTCGGTACCCCGGAAATCGGCGATAGCGGTTACGGGACTTGGCGCCCGCCGTACTGCCGTCGGGTTACGTGCTATGCTGTTGCCAGGGGATTCCGTACGCCGCTCGTGGCAGCCGATGCAGGAAGTGAGTTCGCCCGGCATGACCGATACAAATGACTGCATGCGTTTCACGGCACGGTCGTTTTCGTCAAGGGCAACGAAAAAGAAGCTTCGCATGGCCGGCAATTCGAAATATGCCGAGCCGTCGTCCTCTACAGGCACTGTTCCGAAAATTCGTTCCAGAGTAAACGAGCCTCCGTAGGTCAGCGGTTCCATTCCGCCTGTAAAATTGATGGGTTTGGGCAGGGTTTCCAGTATCAGAAGCTTCTTGATTTCGCCCTGTTTAATGTCCTGCATGTTTCGTCCCGCGTAAACGTTCATCAGCATCAGCCGTCCTTTCGGGTCGCCGTGCCTGACGGTCGAGGCGATCAGTTTTTCCGGCTCTTGCCTGATTATCGGGCGGGGTTCGTGCAGGAGCAGCTGCCGGTTTTGCCATTCTTCGGGCAGCTCGAACAGGGTCTGTTCCTCTCCCTTTTCGTTCATCAGAATCATTTGAGCGCCTTTGGCGGCAAGGAATGCGTTTTCGGAAAACGCCCACGGGTCTCTGTACCTCGCCCGCTTCGATACGGTTACAGCCGCTTTTTCTTCGTCGGGACCCGACTGCGGGTCAATGAGGCCGATATAGCCGGCATGCTCGACAGTTCCGTGTCCGGGTGAAAACGATGCGACCACTTTCCGGCTTCCGGGTACGGGCTTGGCGTCGATAAATACGGTTCCGGGGTGCAGGTTTCCGTAGAATACCGCCTGCTGTGTGCCGTCGGGATTGATTGTCCAGAGGTGGTGGTAATGTACCTGCGAACGATCGACGTATTCCCATCGGGTATATAAAATTCTGCCGTCGGGGAGCATCCAGGGGGTGTTGTCGTGTTCGACGTTTGCCGACAGGGGACGGATGTTTTTCCCTTCGCTGTCGCAGCCGTACAGGATTGCTACCGGCGTGTTCCAGCACTGTACCCAGCGGCTCGCCCTGCTGGAGACGAATATGATGCTGCCGTCGGGAGTGTATGCAGGCTCGATGTCGTCGCAGTCGCCGTCGGTAAGCTGTTTCAATCCCGATCCGTCCACGTTGATTTCATGAAGATGATAGTGTTCCTTGCCGGCAGGACAGTATGCGAAAATGATTTTCATGCCGCTGTAATGCACCTGCGGGTCGCGTACCGAGCCGGCGGAATCGCTCAGTATGATTTCAACTTTCCGTGAGCCGACATTGTAGATGCAGAGTTTTCCTCCGACGTTTGGAATCAGGCGGGATCGTCCTCCGGTAATGTACTTCATCGGAGCGCTGGAAAAATGGCGGTAATCGACTGCCGGATTTTTGGGCATCAGGCAGATGTTTGTGTCCTGAATTTTTGTCAGCGCTTTGTTATTTCCGCCATAATAATTATCGTCGGCATAATAGCCGAAATTTGCATACCAGTGTTCGTCAAGTCCGCCCGGACGCACTGCAAATACGATTTTGTCAATGTCATGCATTGGCGAGCCGGGCTGTCTGAAAGCAGCAATCAAGCCCGTGTCAGGCTGTTCGTCGCCGGAGGGCGCTTCGGATGAAAATCCGTCACATCGTGCTTCGGTAAGGCCTGTGTGTAAGGGCAGACAGAGTCTGCCGATGTACTGCGAACATGCCGCAGTCCATAAAATTACTGTAAAGTAAAATAATCCATGTTTCATACATATAATTTTTTAATCATTTTCATAATAATCCTCGTCGCTGTCGCCCAGCTGTATGTATTCGTCTAAAAGTTTTGCAAGTTCGGGATCCTTTTCGGTGTCCTCCGGAAACCAGTTAAAGATCTTGTTGCCTATTTCAAAAATAGATTTGTCTTCTATCATTTCGTTGAGCATCACGGGGAGATTCTGTCCTGCCAGCATATCCAGCTCGGCAGGTATGTTCTTGTCATCGACAGCAAGAAAGTCCTTGTTGGCGCTGTTACACGATTTGACGAGGCGGGCAACTTCCCGTCCTTCGGGCGTACCGTGGTGCGTAATGAGCCGGAAGGAGGTGATTACGAACAGTCCATCGACGATCATCCCGACAAAGTACCCTATTTTAACGCGGCCATAATAACATTCAACGAGATACTTGTTACTTTCCCTGATCACTTTGCCGCTGACTTCAAATGAACAGTGTATTAGCGCCTGTACGGAGCCTTGCGTAGAGAGGCTGACCTGCTGCATTACGAGGTCGATAGCCTGTTGCCGGATGTAAACGGGAAGCGTTTTTTTGTCGGAGGATTCTTTCTTGTTCAGCCGTTTCATCGCAATTGTGGTTGGATCAGCGAACGGCACATTGTTATCATAATCGATATCGATTGACTGAAATATCTGACAGCGTTCGCCGCATATATCCACATAACGCATCTCCGGCCGACAGATTCCCAGCAGAACTCCGTAGGTCATTACGAATGACTGTCGCTTGCGAACTGTTTCCGCATTGTAGAGCTCGTATCTGCACGTGTAGATGATGCGCCGGCTTATGCTGCTGTATCTGAGACATGCTACCCGGTTGATGCACATGAATTTCTCGAAGCCTTCCGTAAATCTTTCGACGTATGTTACGCAAAAGGCTTCGAATTTTTCCTTTCCCTTAAACGGCCATTCTTTCGCTCGCAGGATAAATTCGAGCGGAAGAACTACTTGATAATAGTCAAAAAGATTAACATGTACAACGCCGTCGGGCTGCTGCATCAGCTCGATTAATTCTTCCTTCATCTTATGTTCCAAATTGCAGTACATCATTTTGATGAACCGTTTGGTAATTTTCACGCCATCTTCCACCCTGATGCACAAGGCTGCTCCACGGCTCTTATAAATAGCGTCCAGCACATTTTGCGGCAGTAAATCGAACAGCTGTTCGCCGTTGCCTATCAGCTTGCACAGTTTACGCAACCGTTCCATGTACAGTTTTCTGATATGTGCCGACTGTATTTTTTGCTGGGCATGTAAATTAACTTTTTTCTTCTTTTTCGCCATTGCTGCGGTTTATTTTTCGAGGGTAAAAGTAGTGCTTTATTTTTTACTGTGACGATTTTCTCTTTAACTGCTTTTGTTTTCACAGTATAAAATATCGATTTATTTCGCGTAGCGCCTCAAAATAATATTTCGCCATGTTGGTTGAGACATTTTCGATTTTCAATTGTTTTGTACTTTTGTCCGGCAATTGCCGGTACTGAAACCGCGTAATCCCGTGCAGGATATGGTGAATTTCAGTATTATGTATATATATAATGATTTATTAGCTAATGGGACAGGATATTGTTCACTGGTATGCGGGCCGGGTAAAATACCGTACGGAGAAAATGATAAAGGATTTTTTGGAAGAAAAGGAAATACATCATTTTATTCCCTTTCAGAAGGTGTTCAGAGAACAGAACGGGAAAAGAGTACAGAAGGAAAAGCCTGTAATATCCTGCATCATATTTGTCAATACGGATTATGTGACAGCCCTGTCGATTCCCAACAAATCCGGATTCAGCGTATCATACATATATAATAGTGACACAAAAAAAATCCAGACTATCCCCGACAAGCAAATGCAGGATTTCATCTTCCTGCTCGACTTTTCGGATTCTGTAATAAGAATATCCAATACCGGACTGAAACGCGGAGACCGCGTACGGGTTGTCAAGGGCGACTTTGCGGGAATCGAAGGCGAACTGGTACGCGTTAAGGGGCATAAAAGAGTAGTTGTGCGGCTGGAAGGGCTGTTTTCGCTGGCAACGACATATATTCCGGGTGAATATTTGGAAAAAATCTGATTGATATTAAAAAACATATTAAAATATGGATTCATTTACTCATATATTAACAGGTATCGCCGTAGGGCAGGTATTTTCAGAGAATGACGACAAAGCCAAGCCTCTCGTTTGGGGTGCCATAGCCGGCAGTATTCCCGACTTGGACGCTATTTTTCAACCTTTCATGTCGCCCGAAAACTCAATGTTTTTTCATCGCGGCATTTCCCATTCGCTGCTGGTGTGGGCGCTGTGTTCGCCGCTGCTTGCACTGCTGATCAATAAAATCGACAAAGGCGACAGGCACAGCTATTTCAAATGGCTTAAAATATCGGTAGTAGCATGGTTTTCGCATATATTTCTCGACATTTTCAACACGTATGGAACAGGTATTTTCGAGCCTTTTTCTCATGTTCGGATAGCGTACGATGCGGTAAACGTTATTGATTTGCTGTATATGATACCTCTTTTGACCATTTCGGTATTTTTTGTCTTCATCATCGGCGACTGGATGAAAAAGCGCATTGCAGCGCTGTCAGCCCTGGCATTTTCACTGTTTTACATAATGTTTGCCATCTTAGTCAAAATCAACGTCGAAACCTCCGCAAAAATACAGTTTGTCATGACCGACGTTAATCCGGTTCGCGTAATATCATCGCCTCTGCCGCTGTCCACGCTCGCCTGGAAAATCGTGGCGGAAACCGATACCGAATACCACACGGGAATATTCTACGGATTCTGGAAAGAACGCGCTACGTTTACCGTCATACCGAAAAACAGGCTTCTGGAAAAGGAGTTTGAAAAGTATGACAATTTCCAAACACTGAAACAGTTTACCAAAAACTGTTACGTCATTCGCTACACGGACGGGCAGACAACTCTGTGCGACCTGAGATTCAGTTCGCTTTCTCCTGAATGTGATGCGCTTTGCTTCCCTCTGCACATCCGTGAAAACACACTGGAAATAGGACGGGCTTCACTCAACCGGCACGTAACGTTCAAAAATATCAGGGATCACTATAAAAGGCTTTTCAACTGAAAAGGCGTGATGGCGTCTTCGGAACATGACAGCACGCAGATAAATATGTTTTATCTGCGTGCTATAGTGATATAAAAAAGTCTTTCGGTTTTAACCGCCGGATGTATTGGGCGTTGATTTTGCGACAGCGTTTACTGTTATTTCAACCGGAACGGAACTGCTTGCCGGTATCCACAGCACTGTTTGACTTTCGTCTAATCCCTGAATCAGTCCGGTTTGATAATCTTTTCCGGGTGAAAGTTTTTTGCCGTTCAGCGAGATTGCGGCGTTTGGCCAGTCCGTGTTTTCCAATACCAGACAGATGTTGTGTACCGGCGACTGTTTCGTTGCGTTTAAAGCAAAACGCAACGGTCTTTTAAGACCTTTATCTATATCATATAATTGTTACAAATCTGTATTTACCTGCTTCTGCCCGTACTGCGGCATATCCGTTTTCGAAATCTTTCTGCGTAATGCCTTCGGCTTCGTTCAGCGGACGTCCGTTTTCGGTGATTTGTTCGGGATGTGATGCGGGAATATATACTGTTGCCGAA
>JAISDK010000141.1 GCA_031264875.1 Prevotellaceae bacterium | reverse complement strand
GTGTGTGTGTGTGTGTGTGTGTTAATAAAATAATCGAATTATCCAACAGGAAGACCCCCATAGAATCGAAGTATTTCTTACATGTAGAACTCTCAATAATCATAGCACACCAGTTAATTACAATTTCGTTACTGTTTCATTTATATAATCCGGGCGCAAAGGTAAAAAAAATTAGTTAAATCCAATTTTTAAACAAAAAAAGTTAAACTTTTTCGCAGAAAATAAGGGAAAATATCCGTAAGCTATACTACGCTGATTGCGTCACTATTTCGGTTAAACTCCGAAAGGAGTTTCAAATTGATAACCCTGAACAAGCGTAGCGCAGTTCGGGATATCGCACGTCTATTCGCCACAACTCCGCAAGGAGTTGAACTGCTTCGCAGTTCTGATTGTGATTAGATGGTTTTCCCCGAACTGAGCTACGCTTGTTCGGGGCTATCAATTTCAGACGCCTACAGCGTCATAATACGCAAAGAATCGCTACATTTTTATCTCACTTGTCTGATATGGGGATTGCATCGCGCAGTTGTCAGAATGAAAATCTCAACATCATATACATTGTTCTGCCATAGATCCAGGCATATTCTGTTTCACTGTTTTCCATACCTAACGGGCTGTATGCGCCCAGTATTCCTTTGCTGTCGAATAAGTTTTGTGCGTGAATGTTCAGACTTAGCGCTTTTTTCTGTTTGCCTCCGAATACAAGGGTGTATCCGCCTTTCAGATTAAACGTAAAAGCGCCTTTCAGTATGGACTGTCCACGGTTGTCGTCCGGCATTTCCGGATAGCTGTAGGATAAGACGACAGGGTTGATGTCCGAATGGTTCTGACCGGTATAAGCAAGATTAAATCCGAGCCAGAAGCGCAGAGGCGATTCATACACTGCTCCTGCTGCAATAGCCAGCTGTGGAGCGTTGCCGATGAACAGTCCCTTCATTTTCGCGGTGTCCTGCAATTGCACCTGGTTGGTGTTTTCCTGCAGCAGCGTGATATTCGGGTTGGAGATGTATTGATAAATCCCGTAGGATGCTGCAAAATCGGCTTTCAGACCTTTGACTATATTGAACTTTGCAGTGATTTCGCCTCCGAAATGTCTCGAATCCAGTTTCGAAATTCCCATGTCGAAATAGCTCAGGTAACTGTTGTCATAATAGCTTCGTACCAGCGACCGGTCTCGAATCTGCGTGAAGAAGGCGGATACCCGCAAGTCGAATATGGCGTTGGCCAGGGTATAGTTGATTTCTGCTGCAAGTATTTTTTCATTATTCAGTCCCGGGAGCAGATTTCCCGATATGCGCGGAGACAGATATGCGCTGGAAAACAGGGGGGCTTTGTTGGAATACATAACGTTGGCTTCTACATCGCTTTTTGAAGCCAGCTTGTATGCCACTCCCGCTTTTCCCGAATAGTTGAAAGATTTTCGGTCGGGCTGCTTCGTTCCCGAATTTTCGACTTTGCCGTTTTTGATGTTTCCGGTATATCCGTATGAAAGATAGGAGGCGGATGCTCCCAGGCTGAATTTTAAGGCGTGCATGTAATATCGCCAGATGTTCCACAGTTTATACGACTGTTGCCTGATGGAATAATCGTGACCTGTTCTTCCGCCGTCCGGTATCTTCCTGTCGGGCAGCAGCAGGTCAAACTGGTAAAAGTCGGGACTGTCGGGTGGGGTGAGGAACTTGTCCACATTGAGCCAGTGGTTTCCGCCAAGCAGGTCATATACCTGGTTGTAGTATCGGCCGAAATACAGTTTTGCTTCGACGCCTGCCGTTGTTTCGAGATTTCCCCATTCTGTCAGGTCGTAAACGCTGTTGAGTGAAATCATTGTCCGGTTCGAGGAGTTTTTGTCGAGTATGTATTTTGACTGTCCGCCAGCGGATGCCAGGTTTTCGGAATATATCGAATCCCAGACAATCGGTGTGGATGACTGCGGGTCGCGGCGGTATCCAATCCAGCTGGATGAGGATGCTTCGGCGGTGGTGTTCAGTCCGGTTTCGCCTCTGTTGCCGGTCGAAAACAGCAGGGATGTGTGCATCGACGAAATTTCGCCTTCCCATTCGTGTGACATGCCAAGGAGAGGCTGGTGAAATATGTTTTGCCGCGAATTTTTTGGGGCGCCATTGCTGTATCCCCATGCGGAGTTGTGATAATTGTTGCCATTCAGGTCGTAAACAGACTGTGCCGAATAGTTTGCCAGTCCTCTTCTTGTCGGCGCACCTGCCGCGAAGAACGAAAAACTGTGGAAGTCGTCTATGGTTTTTCCGGCAGAAAACAGGTATGAGATTCCTTCATGTTTTGTTCCTGCGATAAACCCTTCTCCCAGCCTGCACGACAGGTAGATGCCAAGCGCCCATCCCGATGCCATTTCTCCGGTTGTAAACATGGCGTCCACCGAATGGGTATATAGCGAGTTGCTGAAAATGTACGACACTCTTTTCCTTGGATACATTTTGAGCGGATTAAGTTCAATATGGCTGTATCCGCCAATATCGCCGTAAAAAATCCTGTTGCTGACCAGACGCGAACTTCCGGTGTTTTTTTTGGTTATGTCGATAAATCCGGCAAGGAGGCCGGCGTATGCGTATCCTGTTTCAGGGTCGTTGAATGAGGCGCCGTTGATATACAGTTCGGTATTTCGCCAGTCGTATCCCCGCATTTTGAAGCCGTGCATGCCTAACTGCAGATTGGTAGCCCGTGCAAGGGCTTCGTCGTTCCAGAACAGCGCCGCCGCGCCAATATTGCTTATTGTCCGCCCGTTTATCTCCGGAGTGTCGGGCATCAGGTCATTGACGGTTATCGGATTGATGTCCCTGTATTCGGGTCTTACAAAAATCACGCCCAGCTCCTGCATTCCGGGCGTAAAGGAAAATTCCGTTGTTTCGTATCCGTCGGCGGAGATTATCAGCGTCATACTGTTGGTGGAGGTTATGCGCAAATCTTTTCCGTCGATTGCAAAGTAGCCTGTCCCATCGGCATACGCCTGTTTGTCCGTTCCTTTTAACTCAACTTTTGCCCACCGCACAGGAATCAGCAGATTCCCCTCTTCTCTCAAACTTCCGATGACAAATATGCGATCCATATTTTCAACGTAAATCTGTGAACGCAACTCAAAAACAGACGGCAACAACATTAACAGTAATACTGCTTTCTTTATCCTATTACTCATATCCAATAGTTTATACAATCATTTCTAATTTATTAAGGCCGTAAAAATACAGTATTTATTTTAATGTTTAACCGGCGAGGATGGGTGTACGACAAAAATTAAAGGACAGGTATGAATATCGTATTGTATCGTAAGGACAAGGCATGCCTTGTCCCTACTGCATATACCCGTCATTGACGACAAGAAATTTAAAACCCCATAAGGTGGAGGTGTTAAAAAATAATTACGTTCCATTTTTTATACAATTCGTGGATAAACAAACTCTCGCTCGGCGTAGCGTCTTCGCTACGTCGAGTTAAAAGCAAGGCTCCAGCCTTGCAATTCAGTATTTCAGTATAAATAGTTGATTGTTTGCAGTTCGCAAAGCAGGAGCTTTGCTTTTAGCACGACGTAGTCTGGAGACTACGCCGAGCGAGGAGAAATACACTGACTGAATGACAAACAACAATAATGAGCGATTGTATTGTAGTCAGTTTTAGTATTGCCGTCAGCTTTAGCTGACGGATAATAAAATGCAGGATGTGCAAAAAGTTCCGTCAGCTAAAGCTGACGGCAATATTTTATCACAAGAGATTAAGAAAACAGTCAATTTATTTC
>JAISDK010000021.1 GCA_031264875.1 Prevotellaceae bacterium | reverse complement strand
GTCTTTTCCTGCACGGACGGCGTCGATAGCCTGTTTGGCGTGCCAGTGGTCGGGAGTACTGATTAATACGGCGTCGATATCCTTGTTTGCCAGCAAATCAGTATAGTTTTCATACGTGGTGAAACCGGTGTAGGGCTTTCCCAGTTTTTTGGAATAATAGTTTTCGACATACGTCCTGGCGTCGGCGACCCGGCGCGCATCCACATCGGCTGCGGCAATGATACGGATGTCGTCATATTTCAAAACACCCGGCATATCATGACTCCGCGAAATGCGTCCCACGCCGATTGCGCCGATATTAATGCGGTTAGAGGGCGCGCCGGCTCCAAAAACCGACGATGGAACAATGGTTGGAAGCACTATCATGCCTGCTCCGGCTGAAAGAGCCTGTTTTAAAAAATTTCTACGTGTACTCATTTAATTATATAAGCTTTAGAATTGTGAATTATTATTAAAAAAATGCAAAGGTAATTGATTTTTAATATCTGTTAAAATATATTAAAAAACCAATGCCGTCAAGTTAAGCCATGCTATTGCTTATAAGTCTTAAGTCCTTCGCTCGGCGTAGTCTCCAGCCCAATGTCATCAATTTAAGCCATGCTGTTGCTTATAAGTCTTAAGGACTTTAAAGTCCTTAAAGACTTTAAAGTCCTTAAGACTGACAAGCAATAGCACTGAAATGGCATGAAATAACCGGTTTACACTCTTTCAAGGCTTGGGAGAGACACATATCGAGTTGTGCCATGTGGGCTTCCAATCCTTAAATTGACGGCATTGGGCGTTGCCCAATGTAAAATATAGACGGTGGTTTTAACCGCCGGTTTTGTCGATATTATATATTTACCTGTGTCAGGAATCCATAATTATGGGGTGTAAATTTTTAGATCTACACCCCATTTTTTACAGCTTGTACGAACTATCGAACTGCTGTGTCTTAATTTTAATTAAATAAATAAATATATATATATAGTATTACCACTCCTTAATTTTCAATTGGAAACGGTTTTGCAGGCGAATCTTTTTATTTCTCCAACCCACAGCACTACGGATGTGGCCGCGATAATAATTACCCAGTCAAGCGGCTTGAGCGCTACCACATTAAACATTTCTCCGCCTAATGTAACGATAACCCACTGACCTGCCAGAATAATCACTGCAATAAACAGGAATCCGCTACATTTATTCAGTGATTTAAAGGCCGATTTGCCTGTCATAAATGCCTTGGCATTAAACATGTTCCAGAATTGCAGCATAACAAAGATTGTGAAAAACAGCGACAACTCATAATGCGTCAGTTTGCCTCCGCTGCCGAAGTTAAAGAAATTATGTATGAAATCGAGGATGCTGAATTCGGTCAGCGATTTGACATCTGTATATTTAAAATACTGAATCAGGCCAAATAGCAGTACGACAAAAATCATTCCTGCAGTAAGAATATTCTTTGCCATCTGTTTGGAGATAATATGATCGCTTGTTTTGCGGGGTTTATTTTTCATCACTTTTTCGTTGGGAGGCAGTGAGGCCAGCGCCAGAGCGGCAAAAGTATCCATAATCAGGTTTACCCACAGCATCTGCGTGACCGTCAGCGGCGATTCCGTACCGAGAAAAGCGCCGATCAGCACAATAAGGCAGGCGGCCACGTTGATAGTCATCTGGAAGAGGATAAAACGCTGAATATTTTGATACAGCGAGCGTCCCCACATCACAGCTCTCGAAATGCTGCTGAACGAGTTGTCGAGAATAGTTATATCGCTGGCTTCCTTGGCAACCGAAGTGCCGTCGCCCATCGACAGGCCTACCTGTGCCGCATTTAGAGCCGGAGCGTCGTTTGTTCCGTCACCCGTTACGGCAACCACCTGGTCCTTTCCCTGCAACAGCTGTACCAAACGTTGCTTGTCCATGGGACGCGCACGGGAAAGAATTTTCAAGCCGGCTATCCGCTCATGCAGTTTCTCGTCGGACATTGCTGCAAATTCGGCTCCTGTAAGATGGTGTGTTTCGGGTTCATTGTCAGCCCACAGACCTATCTGCCGGCCTATTTCCCTGGCTGTTCCGGGCGTGTCTCCCGTCACTATTTTAACGCTGATTCCGGCGTCGATACAGTCTTTCACTGCGCCGGGTACTTCTTTGCGGATGGGGTCGGATATGGCAACTATTCCCATGTACGTCAGGTTCAGGTTGTCCGACAGCGCGCCATTCTTAATGCAACTGTCGCTGCCGTCCACATACTGATATGCAAAACCAAGTGTTCGCATCGCCTGGTTCTGGTATTGCAGCAGTTGCGCGTTTATTTCGTCTTTTTCAACCGGCACGTTTTTACACAGGGCAAGAACAATTTCCGGAGCGCCCTTTACGTACAGCACTTTTTTGTCGAGTAACGGAGAGTTTACGACTGTGGCCATGTATTTGCGTTCCGTCGAAAAAGTCAGCTGTTCTACGATTTCGGCGTCTTCCCGCAGGGGTAAATAGTTGATTTTATTGTCGTGCAGCCAGAGCAGCAAAGCGCCTTCGGTAGGGTTTCCAAGTACTTTTATTTTTGTTTTATCGGAAAAATCCAGATATGCGGTAGAATTGACGGCAATGCTTTCGGCGATTAATTTTCCGGTTTCGGTGCCGGTATTTATGGCTTCTTTATCACAGTCATGGAAATTTGTCCGGTAGATTTTCATCTGGTTTTGAGTGAGCGTTCCGGTTTTATCGGTGCAGATGACGGTTGCCGCTCCCATAGTTTCGCAGGCGTGCATCTTGCGTACAAGATTGTTGGTGGAGAGCATACGTTTCATGCTCAGCGCTAAACTGAGTGTGACGCTCATCGGCAATCCTTCGGGAACAGCTACAACAATGACTGTGACCGCTATCATTACGGTTTTCAGCAGATAGCCTCCGAACAGAATCCAGTCGAACGCCGCCATGTCCAGGTCGTGAAAATAAACAATCAGTCGTCCGGCGACAATCAGTATTGCAATGGCATAGCTGGTTTTGGTGATTAAATCGGCAAGCCTGTCTAACTGTTTATTCAACGGTGTTTCGACGCTGCTGTCAATTTGCGATCCCTCGTAAACTTTTCCGTATTCGGTAGCGTCGCCTACTTTCGTAATTTTCATGATTCCATGACCGTCGGCTACAGTTGTTCCTTTCAGGGCATGATTTGAGGGATAGGTAGCGTCGCTGTCGAAATCGGCAGGGTTTACTGTTTTTTTAATCACCGGTTCTCCTGTAAGCGTAGATTCGTTGATTTGCAGTGAAACGGCTTCGAGGAGTTCGCCGTCGGCGGGAATCTCTTCCCCTGTTCCCATGATAGCAATGTCGCCAACAACGACTTCTTTCTTTGCTATCTCACAAATGTTGCCGTTGCGAATTACTTTGATCAAAGTGTCGTCGTTCACCTTGTTCAGTACTTCAAATTTCCTGTTGGCGCTTAATTCAAAGTAAAAACCGACTACGGTTGCCAGAAGGACTGCGATCAGAATACCCGCCGGTTCAAGAAAGGCGCTTATGCCGTTATGTCCCGACAAATATTCGTAGAACGATACGCCGATGGACAGTACCAGGGCGACCAGCAGGATGATAATAATCGGATCTGTGAATTTTTCTAAAAACTGTTTCCATAAGGATTCTTTTTCGGGAGGAGTTAAGACATTTTCTCCATGTTTTTTACGGCTTTCCAAAACTTCGGCGTCGGTCAAGCCCGTGTAATGATGTTGTTGTTGCATACGTTTACTGAATTTATAATTTTTATTTATTTGTTTGACTTATCATTCATTAAAATTTCGCAGGGCAAAAGTATAAAAAATATCTAAACCGGGCATTTCTTGTGAAGGGATGTGTTTCGCATGTTTTTTATATCGCCAACGGTCAGCAGCGACCTTATGCACAGTATCAGTACCAAAGGAAAAAAGGCGGCGTTAAATTTCTGTGGGAAAAGATGCCACGTCAGGATAAGGATCAGCAAAATGATTCCGTTTACCAGCATACAGTATCCTACAAACTTTCTTAACGGTTTGACAAATATCAAAACAGACAGCACAAGGAGCAGGGGATTTGCCCAGATGATGGAAAAATTGGGATACACAACCGGATGTATGGATATGAATCCCAGGAAAAAAAGCATGCAGCCGGCTAATCCGTAGCCAAAAAACAGAACGGAATCAAACAGTCTGAAATGTTTTTTACACCGCAGTTCCCAAAGGGAGGCTGCCAGAACGGGGATGACAAACAGCCATAAAACTACTGTCGGACTGGAATCCAGCGGCTCGTCGATCACAGGATAGCCTGGGGCGAGCTGACGCGTTTCGGACACGAGGTCTCGCACTGCGCCGTTTGCCTGAACAATTTTCGCCTGACTGAATACGAGCATGAGATTTTTGGGAAGAAACAGTTGCGGGTTCTGACCTATAATACTGTCGAGGGGAGCGCCCAAAGCCAGGTCGATGCCGAATGTAAGCCACCGGTGATTGCGGTTACAGTGGTGAATGATGGTTCGGAAAGTTGCAGGCGGCAGGATTTCGGGATATTCAACTGTTCCCGATATGTTGTTTTCAAACAGGATACGCGGTCGAGTAGAGCAGTTGTCGAGTAAAAAGCTGTAGAGATAAGTTCTGTTTTCAGGCAGATGATTAATGCGCAGCGCATCGAATATTTTCTGTTTTTCTTCCCCCGTCAGGTTCAGTATCTGTTCAGTGACGCCCGATTTACGGCTGGAATATTCTTCCAGAAAATCTTCAAAACTGCTGAGTCCCAATTTATAGTTCAGTTCGCCACGGGCAAACCGGTAGAGGAAATTCGGAGAGGAAAAGTCGAATATTCCATAGTTATACACATAGTCCAGGCCCTTGACACAGTCGTTTACCCTGACTGCCGTATGTCCGTACAGGGTATAGGCCATGTCGTCAATGGCGTCGCAGGTGAGCAGGCTTATAAACGCCGAATCGGAAAGACGCAGTTCACGCAACTGTGCATCTGCGGCAAGCGAACAGAAACATACGGATAAAACGAACAGATATTTTCTCATGATGTGGCTTTAATTATTGACCGTGACATGTTCTATTAACCATAAATTCCCTCGTTCCGTGAGATTTTTGATGACGACCAGATCACTGCCGCTGCTGCCGTTAAATACATAATGCGCTTTTACCCTGTAGCTCTCATACACGTCATTAACCTCCGTCACATAATAGCCATCATATACAAAAGTATTGACAAGCGTATAGTTATCGGTTTCCAGCTGCCATATATTAGAATACTCATAATAGTCTTCGCATATAACCCATAAGCTGCCGGTAGCGGGATTATGGTCTATCCATTGAGCGGGCAGTTCACTCAGTTGCAACTGCGTAAAGGGAGATAGGCTTTCTGCCGACAAGTCAGACGTCCTGTAAACATTGCCGTATGAGGCAAAGAGATAATTCCCGTCAGATGAAAGCCAGAACTGTCCGACTGTTTCATTAAAGTAACCGGCATATTCCCTGGTTTGACTGTTAAAAACAGTAATGCCCTCCTGCCAGTAGTTTCGACAGGAGGCAACTATATAGTTTTTATTGGGGATTTTCTTGATTACTGATTCTCCATGCAGGTGGGTATCGGGGTCGTAGGTTTCGTACTGTTCGTCGGAAACGGCATTTATCCATTTTAAATTGCAGTATTGCGCCGTTCCGGGCGTGTAGCAGCACCAGTCGCCGGCGCCCCATTCGATGTCGAATACGGAGCCTCCCACTTCAACGCTCTTTATGATTTCATACTGATTCAAATCAATGTAACTGATTCTGCCATCGTGACCGACTGCCATTCTGAGTTTATCGGCGGACAGGCTGAAGCAGTTCGGTATATAGGTCAGAGGAATTTCACGTACTTCCGTTTTGGTGTTTATATTGTAAAGCAGCAAACGGTTTGGCTGTTTTGTAGAAATATAAAGTATGTCCAGCTGTTTGTCGAGCCATACATCCGTCACTGTTCCGGCTATTTCCTTGACATCTTCGGAATTGCCGTTCCGGCATTTTACCGGAATGTGTTTGAGCGGATTTTCCGGGTCGTTGGTTTTTATGGTAACTGTGTCGTAATTCATACCTGCTGACATCCTGCTTCTGTCGCAAGTCGCTTTGATATAATAGCTGTAATCGTATGGATACAAAACATCCTGTGTCATCGAAAACGTAATCCATTCGGGAGCGTCTTCTATTTTCCATATTAAAAAGCCGCTGCCATTATTTTCTATATGAATCATCTGCTCATTATCCACACGTCCAAAATCTACGTCGTCGGTACGACAGTCAAATTGGGGATGTCCCATATCCAGCGTAACCTCGACCGCTGTTACGGGATTTTTTTTGTCATTGCTTGCCAAAACTATCTGTCCGGTAAGTTTGCCGTCGGATTTTCCAGACAGCATCAGGTCTGCCAGAGGATATTCCACATCGTATGCAACAGTGATACCGGTTGAATAGTCGATATATAACAGATGTTCCGAACTGTTCAAATCTATCCGCAGCCATTTGGGATACGACACGATGTCCCATATCAGTATGCCTTCGCCCTTGTTGGTGATGTCTAAATATTTCTCGGAGTTATATTCCAGATCCATCTTGTATTCAACTGCAATTGCCGGCGTACCCTCGTTGAGATAGCATACCATTATCGGATATTTCCCGATTCCTTCGACGTCGAGTATCATTAGAGAAGTGTAAATACCCACTTTGTCGTATTCGCTGCGGGTCGATGCCTCGCAGCTTATATACGCCACGCCGCCGATAAACTGCCGGGCTACGTCCGAAATAACTAACCAGTCGGGAGCGTTTGATATTGAAAATTCAGCATCCCCGGCATCGGGACAATAGATTAGATATTCGCCGGCTTCCCATTCGGGCGATATGTAAAATGCATAATACTGGTTGTCGGGATTGATGAGCATGTCGGAATTGTCGTTCAGAAAATCATCGCTGCACGAGAAGGCTATCGACAGCAGCAGGCAGGAGACAATGTGCTTGAAATGTTTTACAAATGTTTTCATCATCGGATATTTTTTATTAAAAGTGAAATTGTACCCCTATTGAATAGTTTAATTGCGAGACGTTTTCATAATGATCGCTATCCAGCTGGCTGGTCTCGCTCCCGGTTCTGTCGGTATATGTCATCTGGCTGAATACAGCGGCAAAGCAGCCTGTGTTGGCGCTAATCGACAGGTATTTCAGGGGATGGTAGGAAAATGACAGCTCCACATCCATTCCAACCGTATGTCCCGTAAGCAGGAAATTATCTATTAAATAGGTATTTGTTTTATCAAATCTTGTTTCGTCGCGGTAATGTGCATAGCCCACAGAAGCCTCGGCTGACAGCCTGAATTTATGACTGTTGCCGAGCCATATTTTCGCAAATGACGACACTGCGTAATAGCTTATATACATCCTTTCATTTTCCGAAAGCGAATAATAAGATGAATAATAGGATGGAATCATGGCGTCCAGGTGCGTCGAAAAATAAGACAGCCTGTATTTTATGCCTGCTCCGAAATCACCGAACCTCAACGGAACGGGGATATAATGGACGCTGGCTCCGAAGTACATCCCGTTTCTGAGCCGACGGTAGTAATTATCAATTTCGGATGCCGGTATTTCAATATCCGACAGGCCGCTTTCGTCGCTGGATGCTAAAAGATATGCGCCGCCAAACTGAACGCTCGTCTGCCAGTGACGTCCGGATTTGAAGGCTGGACTTGACATGTCTCTGCCCACAGGTCTTTGTTTGACCCGTCTGCTCGACACGGATTTCACCGTCTCACCCTTATAGTATTTCAAAACCTGCGATACCGCAATAAACTTGCCGACGGTGTATTTGCCTTCGGGCTGTTCGTAATTCAGGTGCGTCTCCGATATGGACAAAATCCGGCAGTCGATGGTATCGTTATCAACGGTTATGATTCTGTCCTGCCCGTTCATGCGGCTGAACGCAAACAGCAGCGTGAGACACAAAACATTTTTTACACAGTTTTTAATATTCATTTTAACAGATATTAAGATTATTTTATATTTTTTTCGCTGCAAAAGTAATGGTTTTTCCGAACAGTGGAAATATATTTTATACGAATCCGTTTATTATTCATGCGAATCAGTAGTAGCAACAATGCCGTTTCTGTCGCTGATTAGCATTAATGTATAATTATAATATAGACAAAATTGCTATTGCTTTTATACTGCACGAGGGCTGATTTTGTTAATCGCATCATTATTACAGTTAAACTCCGTAAGAAGTTTAATGCACAAAACCATTCCGCGCATAGTAATTAGGAATTGTTGTGAAATAAATTGACTGTTTTCTTAATCTCTTGTAATAAAATATTGCCGTCAGATTTAGCTGACGGAACTTTTTGCACACCCTGCATTATCTTATCCGTCAGCTAAAGCTGACGGCAATACAATCGATCATTATTGTTGTTTGTCATTCAGTCAGTTTATTTCTCGACAATTCCATAGTTATATATACACTGTATATTTTTCTTTTCTAAGTCTTCAATATCAAAAATACACAGCGCTTTTTTGTTCCTGAAGCCTCCAGCATCCCATTTACACAGTGTAAATGGGATGCCGGAGAGCCGCTAAGCAAAATAGCACTGT
>JAISDK010000014.1 GCA_031264875.1 Prevotellaceae bacterium | reverse complement strand
CACGAGCCAACGTTGGGATGCGACACGAGCCAACGTTGGGATGCGACACGAGCCAACGTTGGGATGCGACACGAGCCAACGTTGGGATGCGACACGCACCAACGTTGGGATGCGACACGAGCCAACGTTGGGATGCGACACGCACCAACGTTGGGATGTGACACGCGCCAACGCTGGGATGCGATCCTCATAAAAGCATTATCCTGTGTATGTGTGTGTTTGCGAGATTCAGGGTGACCGGCAAGGTGGGGTGTCAAAAATCCGGAGGTAAATGTTCAAATTTACGAACTGCATTACCGCTTTACGCGGGACGACGGAATATTTACCGTCACGGGAAAAATCATAAATCCTGGCTCCAAGAATTACTCAGTGAAACAGTTAAATCATCTTTATTATGAAGAAAATAGAACGAAAGTCATTGCGGCAAGATTAATATTTGCCCTTGTCCTGTCCGGTGCGCTGTTTTTCTGCATCCGCAACGAACAGGAAGAAACAATGGAACGCAGCGAAACAAATGACATTTGTCCATATCGTAATCTTTTTTAACTGGCTGCGAGACTAATTTAAATTGTGATACACACAGAAACACTCCGGAAGTTTTGTTTCCGGAGTGTTTTATATTTCACAAAAATAACACAATACGGTGTCAATAGCTCCAAAAATCGTTTTCCAGTTTCAACATTTCGTTTTTGATTTTTTCGGATTCCAGTATTGCTTCAAGACCGCCGCGGGTATATTCCAGTATAGTTATATCATTCACATTTGTAGCCTGAACTATGCGCGATGAAAAATATCTCTTGAAGAAAACATCATCAAAAGACATGTTTGCCTGTTGATTTTTTCCCGTGTAACATGTTGTATTTGACAACACTCGCCTGGCTTCGGGAAAATATACCCAAAACAGTTCTTCCCTGACTAATTCCGAATCTTTTCCGGTTGCGTCAACTGAAGCGCCTTTATCATCTTTTTTAAAGACTCTCATGGGGCATATACCGATGATGCGTACATCCAATTTTGAATGTTTTTTGTCAAAAAACCATTTTTCCTTAATCTTGAATTCTCTCACCTGTCTCCAGTTTACAAACCCTCTCTGTATAATGGTTGTATCGCCCGATCCATCCATTTTTTCCTCTTTTATCTGTTTGTCGGCAGCGCCCAGCCTTTCCATGATTTTACTTATCGGAACTACCGATGTGAAATTCTCGTCGCCATAAGCCTGCACTTTCTTTTTTCTGATACCGTCGACCAATGCCTGTGCCAGACTTTTTCTGTTCAACATGTCATCCGTAGGGTAATAGATATGGAAATTCAATTTTTCCCTGCAATCAATGACCCGCCAAATAAACTGTGACCACAGCACATCTTCTTCTCTGACTTCGGCATACTCTATGGGTCTCTTGTCTCCCACTATTACTTTGTCGAAAATGTCTGTTTTGGGAACCATGGGTTCCAGTTGCTCTTCTTCTTCGTCTTCGACGTTGTTTTCTTCCTGAGCAAAAGACGCGTAAGAAAACATGAAAATAAACAATACGTTAAAAAACAAAATCTTTTTCATAAAAATCTTTTTTTAATTTAACCTCCAACTTGATAATTTATATTAGGCAAATCTCTGATGTCGTCAATGCCGTCTGCTTTTGCCTTAATATCCGATATATAAATTCTGGAACCTACTTTAGCTTCCGTCATTATTTTCCTCTGTGACTGATTGAACTGGGCGCCGGTCGAAGATTCCGCTTTCTGGACTCCTCCCTGAATTACTTCTACTGTAAACGATATGACTTTAAAAGGCAAGTCAAAATCGAAATCGGAAGGCATCTTGGCTACAACTCCCTGTACCGAACTCAATTGACTTCGGGTTACAGTTTTTCCTGTTATGTTGAATAGCGAGGGTTCGGGATTTGGAACACGCTTTACTCTAAATTCCCTTGTACCCATGTCCTTTTGTTCGCCATTTACCGAAGCAGTCACCGATATGTTACATTTACCTATGGATTTGGGTTTTACAATGTAAGAGCCACCCTGTCCGACCGGAGTCATCAGGCCGTTGTTTATACTAATCTTAATATCTTTCTGCGAAACTCCCGAAACGGAAATATCTATAGGGTTATCCACTCCCAGATAGAATACGTTCATTTTGGTTGGCGAAATTGCCAGCGAAGGTTCAACAACATGATATTCAAACTGAAAATTTCTTCTTTCTGTTTCACCCGAAGCATTACGGTATGTTATATTTCCCGACACTACGCTGGGACCGATGTTCGATCCGGAGAAAGGAACTTTTGCTCTGCCGCCTTTCATCGGAATAGTTCTTCCGCCTATATGGGCTTCGGCTTGTATTGATTCGTCGAAGGCAACCAGAAATACTTCCGCTTCGCCCGACGAGCCTTTTAGAATCATTCCGTTAGGATTGCTTACTGCCGCTTCGACATTCGAAATCTTGAGGTCGTCTTTACCTATGCGCGACCTCAAATAGTCCAGTACATAGCTTTCGCAATTCAGGATATCCACTTGTATTTTACTCAACAGGGCAATTGCCGAAATCAAAGGGGTAGTATTAAAAGTGAAGGTTTCCCAGTCTCTTACGTCAGTCAAACCTTTCTTTGGGACTTCAAAATTTAGCAAATCGCTTATAAACGATTTAATGTCAGGATTGTCCTTAGCGATGTCATTTAACAGAAAATCTCTATATTCCAGAACTTTAGAATGGAGTTCGTATGCTTTTCCGTTATCGCTTACGCCCAGCAAAACCTGATTGGCCACATTGAGATCGTCCATCTTTTTTATGCTGTCAACATATATTCTACCATCTTTAACAGCGGCATCACTTCCGTCTGCTATTTTAATCATTTCTATTTTCAAATCCTGTATATAGCCTTTGATTTCTTTGGTCTTAGCCCTTGTTAGCTTAGCTTTGTCTCTCCATTCCACTGCTTTTTGCCCCAGTTCGGCAACTGCATCTTCAAAAAGATTTAAAGCATTGTTATTTTTAACATCAGTAATTATAATCGTCTGGTCCAGACCCCGTTCAATTTTAGCAAAGGCATCTACAATCTCGGCAGATACATTCAGCGCCAACATTGCAGTCAACACTAAATACATCATATTGATCATCTTTTGCCTCGGCGTTTGTTTTCCTCCAGCCATACTTGTAATATTTTATTTATTCAAAACTGAATTTACTGCTGTTAACATACTTCCATAAATGGAATTCAAATTTTCTACGTTGTTGTTTAAACTGGCCATTTGAGCTCCTAATTTTTGGGTTTCGCTTATCGAAATATTTATATTGCCTGCCAATTGCTGGATTTCACCGTGTAAGGCAACATAATCATTCTGTACTTTTTTAGTTTCCTGCAAATATAGTTCGTAGGAAGAATTTAGAGCGCCCATGGTACGTCCCAGTGTTTCCAACTGTCCCCGGTAGTATTCATAACCGGAATGTATTTGTTCCATTCCTGCTCTCGACTGTTCATTAAGTTGCTGTATAACTTGAGAGCCTTTACTGTATGAATCGTATAAAGCATTGGCCGATTCGCCTACTGCAACAATCGAATCCGATGTCGAGTACATTTTTCCTGCCAGCTCCGACGTTGCCGACACTAAATTGGAGATACCGGACATTTGATTCATCGAATCCGAAAACTTTAAGATATTATCTCTCAGCTCGGTTGTAGTTGCCTGGTCGATACTCAAATCGAAATTGGCGCCTCCTCCGCCATATTGTGGATGTTGTGGATGTTGTGAATGTTGCGAGTATTGAGTCTGAGATATGGATTGATCGGAAACATGATCTCCGGACAATTCGGGAAATACCGCATCCCAATGATATTCTTTTGGAAGGGCTTCAAATACAGATATGAAGAATATCGCTGCTTCCACACTCATTCCTGCTACTAACATCGTACCTGCACCGGGCCAGTGCATAAGTTTAAATAGCGCACCCAATATAACTACCGAAGCTCCCATACCGTAAGCTATGGCTATTATACGTTTCATAAACTTAGATTCTAAAAAATTCATAATCGTTATATTTATTAATTTATATATTATTGTTATTTATGTTATTATCAATATTTATCTTAATGGACTGCTGCCTACAACGGCGTCTTTGACAGTTCTGAAGCCTATATACGAATGTGTGCTGTCCATATAATTATAGTCTCTTGCTCCTGTTTGCAGGAAATACGAAATATCTTTCCATGAACCGCCTCTTACTACTTTACGTTTTTTGCTTGCTTTATCTTTTTTCGAAACATGCCGGTGATATGTAGGAACCAGATCGTGTGTAGCTTCGTAGGCATTTTCTTCATAAGCGTCGTTGATCCATTCGGAAACATTACCTGCCATATCGTACAGACCGAAGTCGTTAGGTTCATACTGGGCTACGGGAGCTGTTCGTGTAAATCCGTCAATAGCATAGTCGCCTCTTTGAGGTTTGAAGTTTGCAAGGAAACATCCGCTGCTGTTGGCATTATACATGCTGCCCCAGGGATAAAGCCCTCCTTCAAGACCGCCTCTTGCAGCATATTCGTATTCAACTTCCATTGGCAACCTGTATTCTTGAGAAGGATACTGGTTTCTGTACTTTTTTTCTTTTGCATGGTATGATCTCCAGTGGCAGAATGCCGATGCCTGTCTCCACGATACTCCTACAACGGGATAATGATCGTATCCGGGATGCCAGAAATATGATTTGGCAAGGGGATCATTGTATGAATTGAAAAAGTCGCGAATCCACGCTAATGTATCGGGATAAACGGGAACGATTTCTTCTATTATAAACGAACTTCTGTCCACAATATCAACAGTTTCACCATTCTGATTAACAACTTTTCCCACATAGTGTCCTTCGGGATTCTGCTCGTCTATAACCCATCTGGCTTTTGCTGCCTGCTGCAGATCATAATATCTGTATTTGTAATTTAATTTTCGGATGTCTATGGATCTTTTCTGTCCAAGAGCTTCCTGTTTTGAATAGAAAAATCCGTTATTTTTAAGAGCCTCATAATGTTCTTCAAAGTTTCGCTGTTTTGGAGAAAGGTGAATTGCCGTTTTGTAATTAAGAGGAACATCGTCCGTATCATCTTCATCCTCTTCTTCCTCCTCTTTTGCAAATCCTTCTACGTCATTGCTTGCCAGCGTTCTTCTTGCAATAGAATCGGCTGTCCAGTGAACAAATGCCCTGTAGGCTACATTAGTTGTTTCGGTTTGATCCATAAAAAATTGATCGGTTGTTCTACGTTTTAACGGAGCATTCATTGCCCATACGAAATCTTCGTCATTCGACCCCATTTCAAACGACCCTCTTGGGATTAAAACCATGTTTTCAGGCGGCGCTTCAAATCCTTTTCTTGAGCTTCCTCCGCCTACTCCTCCTTTGTTTCCGCATGAGGTTACAAAAAGAACAACTGTTAATAAAGTCACTATTCTCTTCATGTCCATAATTTTATAAATATCTTATACTTTTATATTTTTGCTTTCCTTTATCAAAATATACTGAAAATCTGTATGTCAGCATGATCTCGTGATTACTGCCTCCAAACCTGCTTAGTAAAGAGGTGTTGTAACTGTAGGAATATCCTACTCTGAGTTCAGGAAATAAATTTAAACCTGCAAGCAGTCCCACTGAGCTTTTGAATCGATAATCCAGTCCTACCCAAAACCTGTTCCGGTAAAAGAGAAGTGAATTAACAGAATAAAGAGCATTTTTTAAGTCTGTCAATACTAACAATGACGGTTTCAACTCAAAATCAGGATTTTCAAACGAAATTCCATATCCTGCCATAAGGAAATAGCTTCGCGGCAGTTTGGAAGGGGCATCACCGTAAACCAAAACCGGACGAACCAAATGCATCACCGATAATCCTGCATACAGCCTGTCGCTTTTGTAGTAAGCGCCCAGACCCAAATCAAAACTTCGCTTCGACTCTTTTCCTGTCGGGATAGCAGGATCAGCTCCACCATCTGGCAACCGCCAGCTTTCCGAACTGAGGGTACTGAAAAATATGCCTGCAGATAAACCTAAACTTAAAGAACCTTTTTCTATTTCAAACTTGTACGCATATCCCAAATTAAATGCCGGAGTGTTAAGGAAACCCAGTCTGTCGTCATAAAACGTGGCAGTTATTCCGCCCTGTATGTCTCCTACAGTCAGAGGGCCGTTTATGTTCAAAACTGTTGTTCCCGGCGACATGTCAATACCCGCCATTTGATTTCTGTTTATTACAATCACGTTGTAATATTTGCTTGTATCAGTTCCTGCATACGCGGGATTGACAAATGCGGGATTGAAAGATGTCTGACTGAACATTTGTTCGTTTTGCGAAAACGCGCATCCTCCGTATAGCATTAAAAAGAACGTAACAACTCTACTCGAAATACTGTCTTTATTATATCCGATAATGGACTTAAAAGACAGCGCAAAGTAACATATTTTTTTTAGTACAAACAAGTGCTCCAAATTCTTATTGTTAATAAATACTAATTTTTTTCAGCCAGTTTTTGCTGATACCATATCCACCTTAAAGGTATATCGTGCCGACATGCGGTTTTATAATCATCTTCTGTACAAGCAATAATCAATGGATTTTTTTCGGTTTTTTTTTGAATTTCCATCCACCAGCGGTTTGTAATGCTGCTATAATAGAAGATCAGTTGCTCTGCCGGCTGCTCTAAACTTATAAGAATCTTTTTGATTCCATTCACATTATTTAACATTATTTCGTTCGCTCGATTGGCAAATCCATCGACAAGATGCCATATAATTTGAGCGATTAATTCATTTTTTTGACCATTTTTTTCTATTTTGTCATGACAAAATATGTTTGCAATTTTCAAGTTATCCGAAATTCCCGCATGTCGGGCTATCAGGCATGCTTCTTCCGAATATAAACCGTTCAGGCTTGAATATAAGGAATCTGCAATTTCAGATTTCCGTATGGATGCCATGTCCAGACTGAATATATCCGAACCGCGCAGGGCTGGTTCGTATATTTGGTTATCTTCTCTGAATTTGCCAAGCCTCAATGTTTCATAATAAGCGGACGAAAGGCTATTCAGTATTTCGGGGTCGCTTAAATATGTTTGATATGCAAGAAAATTAAAATCGAACAGATTCCGGAACCTGTTGTCTAACAAGGAATCTATGAAATCAGACCGAACAACTGCAGGGGAAACTGTACTTGCCGAAACACTTGTTTTTTCTGCCATGGCGTCAAGGCAAACTGGCAAAATATCGACGGAACTGCCGATTAAAATCGTAAGAATATTATTGTTCGACAGAGTTTTAAGAATTTTTTCAAGACTGTCGTTTTTCGACTGAGGGATATTTCCCAAGTCGGAGATGTTTATTTCATGTTTGCAATATAGCCCGTACAATAGTTTTCGTACGGATGTTAAGCCCTTTTCTGCGCCGATTCCAAGTATGACAATTCTTTTTCCGGACAATTCGCGTCCGGAAAAATCGACCTTGTTGATAAGCAAATGTTTGTTGTCCGCTTTTATATCGAATCTTTTCTTATCTACGGGGTCTGTTATTTCAAAAATGTCATTCATACCTTATATTATATATCGGAGCTACTTTTTTGTTCCTTTTGCGGGAGCAGCTGTTCCCTTTTTGACGGGTTTGCCTGTCTTGCTTACCTTTGCAGGCTTAATGCCTTGCTGTGCAATCAGTTCTTCGCACTGTTCTTTTGTAAGACTCTCCTTGTCTGTATCTTTAGGCAGCTTGTAATTATTGCCCTCGAAAAAGATGTAGGGGCCGAAACGTCCGTTCAATACTTTAATATCTCCAAAATCTTTTATCGTTTTTTCCTTGTCTTTCAATTGTTTTTCTTCGATAAGCTCTATAGCTCTTTCTTTTGTAACAGTATAAGGGTCATCGTTTTTACCGAGCGACACAAACTGTTTGCCGAATCTTACATAAGGGCCAAATCGTCCTATGGCAACAACAAGTTCCGTTCCTTCGTATTGACCGACGTTACGCGGAAGATCGAAGAGTTTCAATGCTTCTTCCAGTGAAATGCTTTCTATTAGCTGTCCTTTTTTCAAACTTGCGTACACAGGTTTTTCGGACGGCTGCTCATCGTCGGAAGAAATGCCAAGCTGAGCGACGGGTCCAAAACGGGCTATTCTGACCGAAACTTGTTTGCCTGTTTTGGGGTCTGTGCCAAGCACTTTTTCGGAAGCCGCCGGACGTGAAATGTCCTTCGACTTTTCTACATCGTTATGGAAGGGTTTGTAGAATTTGTCAATCATTTTTGTCCATTCGAGTTCTCCCGATGCGATTTCGTCGAATTGTTCTTCAACGCTGGCGGTGAAATTGTAATCAATGACATTCTTGAAACTTCCCATTAAAAAATCATTGACCAGCATGCCAATATCGCTTGGAAAAAGTTTTGTTTTTTCGGTTCCCGTTATTTCCTGTTTGCTTTCTGTTGTCAGAACGCCTTTTTTCAATGAAATTTTCACATAGTCCCTTAATTTTCCGGGACGGTCTTCTTTTGTCACGTATCCACGCTGCATTATGGTCGAAACGGTAGGTGCATAAGTTGAGGGACGTCCGATTCCCAATTCTTCCATTTTCTTTACTAAACTTGCTTCGGTATATCTTGCCGGATGTTGAGTAAAACGCTCTGTTGCCGATATTTCGTCATAAACAAGTTTCTGATTTTCTTTCAGGGGAGGCAAAAGATCTTCGGAATCCCGGTCTTCTGTTTCGTCATCGCTCGATTCGATATATACTTTAAGAAATCCGTCGAACAGTAAAATCTCTCCTGTTGCCTGAAATTTACAGTCCCTGTCGGATATGGATATTATTACAACTGTCTTTTCCAGAGATGCGTCACTCATCTGCGAGGCAATAGTGCGTTTCCAGATTAACTCATACAGTTTTTTCTCCTGAGCGGTTCCGCTTATGGTTGCGTTTTCCAGTTCGGTGGGACGTATCGCTTCGTGAGCTTCCTGCGCTCCTTTCGATTTTGTTTTGTACTGCCTGACGTTGGAGTATTTTGCTCCGTAAAGGCTGGTGATTGTTTTTTTTGCCGCCTCGATGGCAAACGATGACAGATTGGTGGAATCTGTCCTCATGTATGTTATTTTTCCCTCTTCGTACAGATGCTGAGCTATGGACATGGTTTGCCCGACAGAAAAACCGAACTTTCTCGAAGCCTCCTGTTGCAGGGTCGAGGTGGTAAACGGAGGAGAAGGCGACTTTTTAGCAGGTTTTTTTTCGATTCCCGAAATTGAAAACTTTGCCGATATGCAATGATTCATAAAGTCTTCGGTTTCTTTGAGTGTCTTGAACCTGACATTCAGTTCCGATTTCAGGGAGAATTTTTCGTCAGCCGATTCGGGATTGAATATTGCAGAAACACGGTAATACGGTTCGGTTTTAAATCCGATTATTTCCCGTTCTCTTTCGACTATCAGCCGCACTGCAACAGATTGGACTCTGCCCGCAGAAAGCGAGGGTTTTACTTTTTTCCATAAAATCGGTGAAACTTCAAATCCAACCAGACGATCCAGAATTCTGCGGGCCTGCTGTGCATCAACTAAGTTAATATCAATATCTCTTGGATTTTTTATGGCATTCTGAATGGCATTTTTTGTGATCTCGTGAAAAACAATTCTTTTAGTTTTATTTTTATCTAATCCCAAAGTTTCCTGCAAATGCCACGCTATAGCCTCTCCTTCACGGTCTTCATCGGAAGCCAGCCAGACATGTTTTGCTTCCTTGCTGAGTTTTTTAAGTTCTTTGACAACAGTATGCTTGTCGTCCGATATTATGTATTCCGGCTTGTAATTATTTTCTATATCAACGCCTAAACCTTTCTTTACCAAATCTCTTATATGACCGTAGCTGGACTTTACGAGAAACTTGTCTCCCAGGAATTTCTCTATTGTTTTGGCTTTAGCCGGAGATTCTACTATTACTAAATTTTCTTGTTGCATTATCTTTTTGGTATCGAACCATTTAATCTATTAAATGTATATAATTTAATACTTTCTGAAATCTTAATTTACGGATGCAAATGTAATGAAAAATATTTATACCGGATATGCTAAAGTCTGCCGTTGTCTGTAAATCCATTATTTACAGGGCGATTATATCCTTCAAGTTTCTTTGAAAAATATGGATTGAGCAGGATAAGGTGTAAACAGAAAAATGGAAAACCGGAAAAATACTGTCCGCTGAAAAAAAATTTAGACATTGAATTGATAAAAATGTATATCTTTGCGCGATTTTTTTAATTGTTATACTTTAAAATTTATATGATTTATATGAAACATCTTATTTGTTTATTTTTTGTAATTACTTTATTGACGTCCTGTAACAGTGGGAGCGTTAAACTTTCTTCTTCATCCAAACCGGCAGATTCCGTTAGTTATGCAATAGGGGTTTTTGAAGCCTATTCTACTCTTGAGCATATTAAAGGTACTGAACAGCTGGAAGGGATAGACTATGATTATCTGCTTTCGGGGTTTAAGGAGGCTCTGTTGAACAACGATTCCATTAAAAAATATGACATGAAGTGGGCATCGGATGTAATCAACCAGTATCTGATGAAAAAGAGGCAGGAAGAAGTGGAAAAGGCTAAGGAAGAAGACGCTGTTTTTCTGGAAGAAAATAAGAAAAATGACAGTGTGCAGGTTTTGCCGAGCGGATTGCAATACAAGGTGATAGCAGAAGGTGCGGGAATCTCTCCCGAAGTATCGGATACCGTGAATGTTATATATACCGGTACCGAAGTCAATGGAACTGTTTTCGATTCATCAAGAGGCAGCGTTGCCAAAGTGCCATTATCTCGGATGATAAAAGGATGGCAGGAAGGTCTTCCGTTAATGAAAGAAGGTGCAAAATACAAATTTTACATTCCCTTCGATCTGGCATACGGAGATTCGGGACGACTTGCAGGCAAGGCTTTGATTTTCGATGTTGAGCTGGTTAGCGTCATCAAAGGCCGTCCAAACGAAAATAAAGAAAAGTAATCAGTTTTAAATGGATGTGCAGACTCGATAGATTTGATGAAAATCAAGTCTATTGAGTTTTGTACAGTATCCCGTTTGTCAAGTTTTATAAGGTTAATCGAATTATTAAGTTGTTGAAACTGTTAAAAGATAATATAGGGGCAGTTTGCTTGCTTACCGCGATAGCGGCGTATGGCTTATTAGCCTCAGTTATATCAGGCTGCGCCAATTCATCCATTGCTCCGACAGGTGGACCCAAAGACACGATTGCTCCCGTACTTATAAGAATGAATCCTCCGCAACGGACAAAGGAATTTAAGGGGAAAGAACTGATTTTTACATTCAACGAATATGTACAGCTTAAAGACCAGAGTAAAAATTTTGTAATATCGCCTCCCCTACCTTCGAAAAAACCGATATTGAAAATCAAGGGAAAAAGTGTCGTTGTTTCTTTTCCTTCCTTGGCGGACAGCGTTACTTATTATATTGACTTTGGAGCGAGCGTAGTTGATGTAAATGAAAATAATCCTGCAAACTATCTTAATTTTATCTTCTCTACGGGAGATGTACTGGATACAATGATTTATGCAGGACATGTGGTGGATGCATTTACGCTGGATCCTGTCAGCGCTGCTCATGTGTTTTTATATGAAGATGATACGGATTCTATAGTTTTCAAGCAGAATCCTTCGGCGCTTTCGATTACCAACAAGGAAGGAGTTTTTATAGTCAAAGGATTGAAAAACAGGAAATATAAATTAACCGCCGTTACCGATAAAAATTCAAACATGCGCTATGATGCGGGTATTGAGCAAATTGCTTTTCCCGATTCGCTGATTCAGCCCGATTCTTTTTCCGAAAACGATTCCATCTCTTTCTATTCGCTTCCAATATTCAATTTATTCACCGAAAATGTCAAGCGACAGGCGCTGATGGATAACAAACGTCCGGAAGAACGCTTGATAAGCCTGCGTTTCAACGAAATCAATCCCGTGATTAAAAGCTTCAGACTTGACGACATCCCCGCTTCCCGAATTATTGAAGAGGCAAGTACTCAGGGTGACAGCATCAATTTCTGGATTACTTCAAGGGAAGTAAAAGATACCATAACCGGCGAACTGATATATCTTAGAACCGATACTTTAAACAATCTTTCGCCCGATACGGTGAAAATCAAATTGCCTTATGCGAAACCAAAACCTAAACGCAAAAACAAAGATGATGATGACGAGGAAGAAGAGGAAATAATTCCAATAAAACCTGATATTCGTGCAGTTGCGACAAGTATTGCTGAACACGACATTACTTTTGTCTTCAAAACGCCTCTTCTGCGTGTCGATACTTCAAAGATGCAACTGTTAAAGCTCGGTACAGGCAAAGAAAAAGAAAAAGTACCGGTAACGATTGCGTCGTTTATACAGGATTCGATTCGTTTGACAAACTACAAGTTATCGACCAAATGGGAAGTCGCATCGAAATATGAAATAGTAATTTTGCCCGAGGCTTTCGTTGATATATACAGCATAACCAATGATACTGTAACAAAAACGTTTGATACTGCTGATCCGGAAAAATTCGGTAAACTCATAATCGAAATCATAAATTCGGATAAGCAGTATATCCTCCAGCTGATGAAAGATAAAGACAAAAAAGTGCAGCAGGAAAAAATTGCAGACGGTAATGGCGAAACTGTTTTCCAGTACCTTAATGCAGGAAACTACCGCATCCGGCTGATTGAAGATATTAACCGAAACGGTAAATGGGATACCGGAAGCTATCTGGGCAAAAAACAGGCGGAACGTGTAGTGTTTCTGGTGTTTTCGACCGGCGAAACTTTTCTGGAGATAAAAACAAACCGTGAAGATGAACAGACAATTGATGCCAGCGTACTGTTCGACAAAAGTATAAACCCTCCATCATCTGGCTTTTGATGATTTTGACTGTGTCCCCACACCAGATTCCCCAATCGCTACACTTCATTGTTAACCCGATAGGGTTATGAAAATCTGATTTTTCAAGTCAGACGCTAACATCTCACAAAACTATACTGCGCATAGTATAATACATTCTAACTTATTAAAATACTATAAACATGAAACATGGCAATTCTCTATTATACTATGTGCGGGATGGTTTTGTGATAT
>JAISDK010000292.1 GCA_031264875.1 Prevotellaceae bacterium | reverse complement strand
CCATCAACGTTTTTACTTCCGCATGTGTAAATCCCAGCATTTCGTTGTACTTGGGATTGAGCGTAAGTATTTTGGCAATATTGTAGCCGCTGGTAAGGTCGTCGAGCATCACTGGGGAAATGCCGGTGATAAACGTCCGGTAAACAGTGTCATCTTTGGTTGCCGCTTTGATTCGTTCGTAAAAGTCGCGTACCATACCGTTTGCAGCCACCATAGTCTTGTAGAAATCTTTGCCCGCAAGCGTTCCCATGGCGATCAGGTCGTTGGCAAAATGGTCGTATTCGTCGATGATAACATAGATTTTAATGCCATTTGCAGAAGCCACGTCAAATGCAAAGTCCAAAATATCAATATCAGGGTCTTTTTCTGCGCCCACCTGCCGTATTAAATATTCGGCATCAGGTATAATATTCTTATATGCCTCCAAAAAACGTTTAACAGTTGTTCGTATTTTATTAACAAAAGTTTTTCGGAACCTTTGTTCGTCGGCAGTATTCAGTCCCGAAAAGTCGAATTCCATTATGGAGTAACTGTTTCTCTCCGGCGTCGGATGTTTGCCGATGTAAAGATTGCCGAATATTTGTTCGAACTCGTCTTTGGCATTAATGTCGTAATAACTGCGCAGAGTTGTAAGAAACATTGACTTGCCGAATTTGCGCGGACGAATGAAAAAATGATTCGGATTATCTTCATTTTCCAGCTCTTCGATGAACCGTGTCTTGTCAATATAGGCATAGCCGGAGAGTATGATGTCTCTGAAATTCGACTTGCCGTATGGTATGCGTTTGAATAATCTTGCTGTCATTGCCATAATGTTTTTGTCAATAAAAATATTCGCAAATGTATATATAATTTTTGTTGTACACCCATTCGTTCTCGCGTTACAAGCATCAATTAAATGTTTTTATACTAACCTTGCAGCCGCAAATTTGGAATAAAATTAAAATCAATAATGGCGTATAACATGAAAACAGCAAACAGGTATGTAGAAGTCACTGGAATTTACGCGAGAGAATTTTTTCTTTTCACAAGAGATGAAAAAAAATCACGAGAGATGAAAAAAATCTCTCATGCGATTTTTTCGTTCCTTTGCATAAAAACATATAACACACAATTATTAATAACTTCATTTATAGAATTATGAATAATATCACAGAATTTTCATTCAATTTGGAAACTGCGCTCCGCTTGCACGGGTGTTATCAGGATTGGACGCCTTACGGCATCACAAGGTATTACATCGCGAAATTTTCAGTTTTCAGAATCCTATTTTTCTTTTTCCGTCTTTGTAAAGCGATTCGTTGCGGCAATACCCGTGCATAGTTTCCAGCGACGGTTCTATTCCCGACAGGATACTGTCGATAGTACGCTTCCTGACGATATTTTCTATTTGACCGCCGCTAAAGTCGTATGCAGCAGCCAGTTCTTCCGCCTCCCTGTTCGAGAGCGCCGGAATCATTGCAAGCCAGATCATTTTTTTAGCCTCCACGTCGGGTTTTTCAAATTCGATTTTATACAGAAACCTGCGTTCAAAAGCCTTATCCAGGTTTTGCGTCAGATTGGTTGTTGCAATCATAATACCGTCAAGGTTTTCCATTTCCTGGAGAATAATATTCTGGATAGCGTTTTCCGTTTGAGCCACACTTCCGCTCTCCACATTTCTACGTTTCCCGATAACAGCATCGGCCTCATTGAAAAGGAGTATAGGCACAGTTTTGTTTGTTTTCACAAAAGCGCTGTAGCGGTCGAATATAGCCTTGATTTTCTTTTCACTTTCGCCAAACCAGCAGCTTTTCGTCTCCGCAATATCCACCATCATAATATCGCGACCTGTAGAACGCGCTATCTGATAGACCGTTTCTGTCTTACCCGTTCCCGGAGCGCCATAAAACAGACAGGCAAAACCCTTTCTCATGCCACTGTCGTGGAGACGTTTCTGGACATTCGCAAAATTATCCTCCTGCAAAAGAGAAGCCAGCTGTATAATCTGAGCCTGTTCGCGCTTATTGTAAAACAGATCCTTAGCTGCTACGTTGCCGTGCAGTATCAGGCCTTTACGGTTTTCGCCCTGCCGGATTTTTACATCCAGTTCCGAAAACAGCTGTTCTTTAGCGCGGTCGGATATTTTATAGAACTCGTTATTAGCAAATCCCTCAATAGTTTGATATTCCAGTATTTTCATTTCAATCAGGTCATTTGTGCCGTTTTGCAGACTTGATTTAATGTGCCTGAACTCCCATTTCCTTTCATACAGGTCTTCAAAATCATGAAATCCGACATTGTCATCGTCCAGATTGATGAAACGATGACAGAACAGCAACAGCAGCAGACAGTTGTCGTCGCTGTCATAAATATTGTTCCATTCCCTCATCCGGCGGCAAAACGCCAGAGAAGCATTATCTTCGATAAGCGACCTCAATTCCTCCGTCAAGGTTTTGCCGGATATTTCCTTATTTTCATTCTCGTCGAACAGCCGTTCCATTTGTTGAAAAAGCTGTTCCGCAGTCAGATTCCTGTTGATTTCGGGATCATATTCGTATGCAATACTCTGCTTCACAGCCTCAACCACCTCGATAGGCACGCGATAGCTTTTTCTTCCGTCATCCATCCGGCAACGCACCAGATGACGTTTCTCAAGTTCATCAACATCGGTCATCATGCTGATTGTCTTGATATTTTTACAACCCAGAAAGCGCGAAAATTCACTTACAAAAATACGGCTGTCATCGCTTTTTTCCATGAAGAGCGAAAAAATAACAGCCTGATTCGGCGACAGCTTCATTTTCCTTGCAATAAACTGGATGCTTGTTTTCGCCTTTTTGTAAAAATCCTCGCTCAGCTTCGAGTCTTCTGCCAGCTCGATAACATACTCAATGTGCTGCAAAAGCGTTTTACATCTGCGCTTTGTGACCGGCAGGGCAGCTACTTCCTTGTTCTGAATAACTTTTGACTGTCTCATGATATAAAAATTTTGCGCAAAGATATGCCATCACAATGACAAAACATGTCACACGCAGTAAAAAATTTTGTAACCTATTCGATTATACATAAAAATATTACCTTTGCCGCCTGAAAATTGTTTGTACATGAAAATAGGACATATTGATTTTGAAAGCTATCCGTTATTTTTAGCTCCAATGGAAAATGTAACGGATCCGTCATTCAGATATATGTGCAAACAATTTGGCGCAAGCATGGTATATACAGAATTTATTTCGTCCGACGGCCTGATACGCGATGCCTACAAATCGCTGGAAAAGTTGAAAATCAGTGACAGCGAACGTCCCATAGGAATACAGATATACGGTCATTTGACCGAACCGATGATAGAAGCGGCAAAAATAGCTGAACAGTCGAATCCGGACTTGATAGATATAAACTTCGGCTGTCCCGTAAAAAAAATCGCCGGCAGAGGCGCCGGTTCCGGCATGATGAAAGAACCTGACAGAATGGTGGAAATAACGCGGCAGATAGTCGATGCAGTAAATATCCCCGTAACAGTAAAAACCCGTCTTGGATGGGACGAAAACAGCCTGATAATATGTGAACTGGCCGAAAAATTGCAGGACGCCGGCATTGCAGCCCTCACAATTCACGGACGGACACGCAGTCAGTTATATAAAGGTACAGCCGACTGGACCCTGATAGGCGAAGTAAAAAAAAACAAAAGAATACATATTCCCGTTATCGGCAATGGAGATGTGGACAGTCCCGAAACAGCAAAAGAACGGTTTGAAATGTATGCAACAGATGCAGTTATGATAGGCAGGGCAACATACGGGTGTCCATGGATATTCAGAAACATCAGGCATTATCTCGAAAAGGGTGAACTGTTGCCCGAACCTGACGTTGATGAAAGAGTAAGGATAGCAAAAATGCATTTTCTCAAATCAATTGAAGTAAAAGGCGAAAAAGTCGGGGTTCTGGAAATGAGACGGCATTTAAGCTCCTATTTTAAAGGCTTGAATGATTTTAAAGATACGAAATTGAAACTTGTGACTGAAAACAGTCCAAACGAAGTGCTTAAACTGCTTGATTATATAGGAAAACGTTGGGGAAATGGAAAATGAAACATTTAAACAGTATGGAATGACAGGAATAGCATCAGACCACGCAGGATACAGCCTAAAAACCTGTCTTGCAGAAAAATTGAAAGAATGGGGATTCGAAATCACAGATTACGGAACCTGTTCCGGCATCAACAGTGTCGATTATCCCGATTTCGGACATCCGCTCGGCAATGCCATCGACACCGGAAAATGTACGCGCGGAATAGCCGTCTGCTATTCCGGCAACGGAATCAGCATGGTTTTAAACCGTCACATGGGCGTCAGGGCGGCGCTATGCTGGAACAGTGACGTGGCAGCGCTTGCACGGCGACATAACGACGCCAACGTGTGCGTGTTGCCGGGGCATTTCATCACGGAAAAGGAAGCTGAAGAAACCGTCAGACGGTTTTTATCGACCCCCTTCGACGGTGGAAGGCATACGGTAAGAATTGAAAAAATTAATTCGGGCTTGCAGAGATGATTTGTTTTTTTAACGAAGATACCCCCTTCACGTTAACGGGGAAAAAATGGCTTGTTAAAACACAGATAATAAGCCTCGCTGAAATGGAAAATAAAAAACCGGGCGACCTGTGTTTTATTTTCTGTTCGGATAACTTTTTGCTCGAAATGAACAAAAAGTATCTGAACCACGATTATTATACCGATGTCATAACCTTCGACTATACTGTCGACAATATCATTTCGGGAGATATCTTCATCAGTGTCGAACGGGTTCATGAAAACGCCCACCGGTTCGGAGCGCCATTCAGTCACGAACTGAGAAGGGTTATATACCATGGAATATTGCATTTATGCGGATACATGGACAAATCGGACGACGAACAGCGAACGATGAGAGAAAAAGAAGATTTTTATTTAAAAACATTACCTTCAATATAACAATGCCAAAAGAAACTGATCTGGAATTAGTGCACAAAGCCTTAAACAGGGAGCAAAAGGCCTATAGCCGATTATTGTCGCGATATCACGACAATATTTTCTACTATATCCTGAGAATGGTTGGAGATAAAGCACATGCCGACGATCTTACCCTGGAATCGTTCGACAAGGCTTTTCAGAACCTTGATAAATATAACGAGCAATATGCCTTTAGCACATGGCTTTACAAGATTGCGAAAAACTGTACGATTGATTTTGTGAGAAAACGTAAACTGAATTATCTGCACATCATCTATGGCCAGGACGAGGAATCGTCGATAAACGAAAATACTTTATCGTCGGGAACACTAAACCCCGAAGAAAACATGATACAGCAACAGGAGGAACTGATACTGCTGAAGTACATAGAAGCCCTGAAACCAAAATACCGTAAACTTATTGAACTGAGATTTCTTAAGGAATATGCATACGAAGAAATCGCGGAAGAACTGAATATCCCGATTGGAACGGTGAAAACCCGTCTTTTCCGTGCAAAAAACGCGCTCGCTGAAATGATCCTCGCTTCACAGCAAAACGAAAAAAAATAAAACGTCCGGCTCTGTCAAGACCTGTTTAAGATATGCGAAATAAACAGGATATAACAGATATTATTTAAGCGATTGTATTGCCGTCAGCTTTAGCTGACGGATAAGAAAATGCAGGACACAAGCCCAACGACAAGATGTTCAAAAAGATGTTCAAAAAATTCCGTCAGCTAAAGCTGACGGCAATATTTTATCACAAGAGATTAAGAAAACAGTCAATTTATTTCACAACAATTCCTTTATTCCTTCAGAAACCCATATTCATACACTTTCGGCTCAATTTTCCTTGCCAAAATTTTCAATGTCGAACGCAGATTGCCAATGAGTTCGTTGTAGGTTTCATTATCGCTTTTATTGTTCATTTTGCCTTTGTCGTTGCGCCCCTGAAAGTGTTCGCGAATATCGTACAGAGAGGCGTTTACATTGCACTTCGCTTGTGCGTGATAATATTTCCAAAGGTTTTTGCCTGCCTCAAACACGGCTTTAGCTTCCGGCGAAAATTCGCGCTTGATACAGTATTTGTCCTCTTGATTTTCGAATAGACTGACATAAGCATTTTGCTTTATTTTACCCGACATAAAATCCGTCATAAAATGGCTTTCAAATTTGGCGCTTGCCCGAACCTCTTCTTCGGTGAAAGGTATCCAGTGATTGACGCCGTACTGTATTGAAATATTAGTATTAAATAAGGTATAAGCCAGACAGTCGTTTTGAAATTCAAGATCGTTTTTCCAACTGTCGCCGGGATAGAGAAACTGGTCGCGGTCGTTTAGCCAGTCGGCGGGAATTACCTTGCGCACGGCGTAACACATACACGCTTCGATTAAATTTGCAACCGAAACCGGAAGGTGTAATCCTCCAAATGTTTTCTTTATATTTGTATTATCGATGAATACATCGTTTTGATGTTGAAAGTCATTGCCGTTGGAATGGACGTCGCCGATTTTATTTTTTTCAACAACATGGTATGACACATCAGCCAGCCAGTTGTTTATTTTTCCTTTGACATTGTCATACGAATAAATATTCTTATTTTGTATGAAATTACCGTCCCGGTCATACACATCAGCCGAAATATGCTTAAAGGTTTCATCGGTTTCAGTATTCCAGACAAAAAATCCGATTGGAAACTGTCCTTTGACATTATCAAAACTGTTTGCGGGCATCAAAAACAATTTTTCGAGTTTCGCTCGAAAATATTTTCGGAAATCCGAGAAATTGGGCGACTGCAAGTTTTTCAACTTTGAAAAATTTGCAATTGTCGCGGCAGGAATTTCGCAATATATCCGTATCAGGAACTGGAC
>JAISDK010000302.1 GCA_031264875.1 Prevotellaceae bacterium | reverse complement strand
TATACTCATATTTCAAAAAAAGTTTTGGGGTTCATACGGAAGAATTCCTCCATACTGATACCGTCGGTTCCGATTGTAAAAATATGCTTGGGATGAAACTGCGAGTTGAAAACTGCAAGCCCTGCATTGTTGCTGTCTTTTCCGGTTTTTACTTCCAGGCCTACTAATTCATTATTCTTTTCTATCACGAAATCAATTTCATTGCCGTTTTCGTTCCAGTAATAAAGACTGTATTTTTCAGTAATCGAATGATTTAATAAATGTGCTCCTACAGCGGATTCTACTATTTGTCCCCACAGTTTATGGTCGACTTTTGCCTGTTCAAGTGTAGTATTCAGTAATTGCGACATCAAGGCATTATTGAAAACTTGAAACTTGGGAACAGAAGAGCGTTTGCGGATTATATTTCCGGCATATTTTTCCAGTCCGGTCAGCAAACCTGCGCCTGCAAGCATCTGCAGGTAGTTTGACAAGGTCGTGATATTTCCCTTTTCCTGCAAATTGCCCTGAATTTTTGTCAGTGAAACGATTTTTTCAAACAGTCGCCTCATGAGTGCAGGTTTTTCTACTTTTGTGAGCATAATAATATCGCGGGAGATACTTGTTTCTATCAGAGAATTGCGGATATAATCAGCCCAGCGTTGCTGGTCGGCAATTAAATTTACAGCGCCGGGGTACGCTCCATACCAGATATACTGTTCGAGCGACCAGCCGAAAGCCTCTCTCATTTCGTTGTATGACCAGTGCGGAATATAAATTGTTTCAAAGCGTCCTGCAAGCGATTCGCTAAGTCCCTGCTGTAACATTAAACGCGAACTGCCAAGCAAAATCACTTTCAGATTTCTTCCGTTGACTGTATCGTTATCCCACTCTTTTTTAACGGCTTCACTCCAATTTTCTATTTTTTGTATTTCATCAATTACAAGCAGATACTCGTTATCCGGCGAAGCAAGCAAATGCAGACGGGCCTCGTCCCAAGTTCGCACTATCCAGTTATTATCGGCAGCAGGAACATTGTCCGCCTGCACATACATCGTTTTGGTCGGTAAACACTCAATCATTTGAGTAACAAGCGTTGTTTTGCCAACCTGACGGGGCCCGGATACGACCTGAATAAACTTCCTGGGTTCGCTCATTCTATCAAGAAGTTGCTGAAGATAATGCCTCTGAAATACATTCATTTTGTTCAAATTATTTTCCTGCAAAGATAAGGAAATGTTTTATTATTTTGAAATAATAGTTTTGTTAGGATGTAATAATAATTTCTGCCATTTGTTGTTGTAAATGATTAAAATTGTTATTGTTCCCGGTCTCTTTTAATAATATTCTATTTTGCGCCTGATGATGTTCGGCTCTCCCGATTTGCTACTCTCGTCCTTATACTTGGTCGTTTTTTCTATCCAGTTACCCTGCCGGTCATATTTGTAAGTATATTTCCACCCTAATTTGCCGTCAATATAAGCGTCATTGTAATTGATTTTCTCGATTATGTTTCCTTTTTCGTCATATTCATAAGTAGATTTCTCATTCGAACTCCCGTCGGAAGTATAGACACTGCTCTCCGTTCTGTTTCCGTTTTCATCATATTTGTATTTGTAAGTGTATTCCCCGTCGGGACAAGATCCGCTTTCCTCAATCGTATTTCCTTTTTCGTCATATTTCCAGGCAAACGTCCAGTATAATCTTCCATCCGGATTGTAGCGGTTTACCGCAATCTTTTTTCCTTTTTCGTCGTACTTGTACGTATTCACGTATATGCCGTCGGAAGATTCATGAATATTTTCCTTCATCAAATATCCTTTTTCGTCATATTCGTAAGTGCATTTTGACAGGATCCTTCCGTCGTTATCATCGTGAAGTATCTCAATCATATTTTCTTTTCCGTCGTATTCGTAAGTGTATTTACTGCCTCTGCCGTCGGTATTGCAGGAATTACGCTCCGTCACATTTCCTTTTTTATCATATTTGTCAAAGGCAAAAAGTATTTCTTCTCCGGTCATTTCACCCGGCTTTTCTACTGCTTTATATCGAAATTCTTTCACACTTTTCACCCGACCTTTCAAGCCTGCTTTATCCAAGTCCGTTTTCTTTGCGGATTGCTGCCCTGCGCTGCAGGCTGTCATTACGGCAGCAAGTAACCATAATAATATATTTTTCATTTTCATTTCTGTTTTATCATTCATATAAATCAAATATCAAACTCTCGTTAATTATTATATCATTCTCTAAATCCCTGAAAAATATATCCCATGTCTTCAAACCGTCCGCTGGCGTTACGCCCAATCCGGCGAATGGAACAGTTGTCCGGATTTCGCTCGTTTTCGAACCATTCTACTTCCCTGTGCAGCCACATCATAAGAAATGCCCGCATCGTATTTCCATGTAAAACAATGAATACGTTAGAAACGGCATTTTCGGGCTTTTCGGCGTCGCGGATGATTGTACCGAAAAACTGATGAATCCTCACGCATACGTCGTACCGGCTTTCGCCATTGGGTGGCTTGGCATAGAACCGACCGTTGTATTCGGCGCAAAGGTTGTATTTGCGGGATTCTTCGGGGTATTTTTCATCACATTCTTCGTTGGTAAGTCCATCGAAGAGGCCGAAGTTTTGTTCGGCCAGCAGGATGTGTTCGCGCTGGTCCTTGAATACGTCGGTGGCATTTCCCATGCCTTCGAGCAGTCCGTTGCGGGTTTGTTTTGTACGGAGATAGGGACTGTACCACAGTCGCATCTCCTGTATGCCAATCAATGATTGTGACTGTGATAAAAACGCGGCAAACTGTATGCCCGCTTCAATCGCCTGTACTTCGCCTTTCCCGGACAGGGGAATGGCATGGTCGGGAATGTGCCTGTACATGGCCAAATCCCCGTTTCCGGCGGAATGGGCATGACGCATTAAAAAGATATTTTCCAATCGATGCATATTGATTTTTTATAATTTATAATTTAACAGCATTCGTATCCTCTGAAAGCATCTGCAACAAATCGGCTTCCATCTCCCGGGGGACAGGTGTCAAAGCGCCTTTGCCGATTGCATCAATGAAATGCCGGTGTTCTTTCCGGTAAATATCAAACATCCGGCTTTTCCCGGCAAACAGTGTCCCGTAACGGATATTTGCCATCCGGTCGCACATCTTGACGAAAGGCGCAAAGCGTGTTTTCCGGATACCTTCATAATAACGGTCGTTTGCGCGTTCCGCACGGGTACGGCCTTTTTCGTTGGTTAGCGCATAGACGATTTCGGGTGTAAACGTTTCTACAGAAGTCCTGATGTTTCCTTCGGGAAGAAGCACTTTTTCATTGAGCTTTTTGAGCAGTTTGACTACATCGTTGTAGCTTAATCGTGCATCTTCAATGGAATCGTGCAGATAAGCGGCTGCATAGAGGATCAGCACATCCGGTTCATTCCCGGCAACCAGATAACCATACTTTGTTACAAACGATGCTACCAGTTTCAAATGAAACCCGTACGGCAGATCTTCATCATATTCCTGATTGGTCTGGTGATGCAGCGCACATCCTGTTTTTTCCATCTCGTTAATCCACGATTGATATCGTTGTGTGATGAGGATAAATGTTTCTTTGTTCATATTCTTTGATTTTTCAATATTAAAATTACAGGAGCATACGCAATTCTTCCAGCAGTGAAATAAATTCCGCTTCGGTCAGTATTGTTTCCTCTGGGTTTTGCTTGCCGATGCTGTGCACAAGAGGTTTTTTGCCGGTTGCTTCGAGTGCGAAACGAAACAGGGCGTCCTGTTCGAATTTTGCATGATATGCCTGCCTTAGCAATTGCATGTAGCCGTCCGAAAAACGGTCTATTGTTTTACCTTTCCACGTGAGATGTTTACCGTCGAAGGTGTATTTCAATGCTTCACCGGCTCTTTTCGCCTTCCCGCCGTGCAGTTGCCATATCTTCTTTTGCAGTTTCCTGTCCGGCGTTTTGAGGGACTGCAAAAAGCTTTCCATTGATTTCAGCCTGGCGCCGTCGAATGTAAACTCCGACAGATAGAGATTGCTTAACGCATTGGAAGGAAACGGATTTTTCGAGCCGACGTCTATCACAGCTTCGGTGACGACAAACTGATGGGCTACCATCCAATCGGTTTCATTGCCTGCAATATAGGGTTTGCACAGCCGGAGCAGTTTGCCGACCTTCGACATTTCGTCGGCATCCGCCTCGTCTTTGACAAACAGCCATAACAGGTCTTTGCGGTCGGGGCCGTCGAAACACATTTCTTCATCGTAGAAATAAAGTATCAGCCGGCCGTAGATGTCGCGCTGAAGAAAGGCTTTGTTATGGTACTCGTTATAGTATGTTTTGATACCCGTATTCTTTGAAAGTATATCGTAAGAATAGACGTCACCCAAAAACATAAAATCCGACCGTTGGTTTGTTCTCGTTATTTTAACAAATTCATTCCCCCGCCGCTCAATGAAAAGCGGGTTGCCGAACTTATCTTTCCACTGGATTTCATCGATTTTCTTCCTTTGCCGTTTTTCCGGCGGAAGAAATAAGTTTGATGATAACCGTAAAAGATGAAACCATTTCGTGATTAATCCGAATATCCGCCGAAATATATCCATATCTGTTTTATTTTCTCTTTCCATCACATATTAATTCTTTTGCTTTTGCTTCCCAATATTTGCTTTTCCGTTCGTCGTGCATGACCTCCGGCATACCTGTCCTGCACCATAACGCCAGGAGTTCGAGCAGGTTTTTGGCGCCGGCGTTCCCGCTGCCCCGCCGATAGACGTCTATTAAGCCGTCCCTGCGTTCCCCGGCCTGTTCGTTGCCGCAGTCGGCAGCCCGGTCGAACCAGTAAAGGGCGGCCGGATGTTCTTCCGGTGTTCCCCAGCCATGCAGGTGACATAGCCCCACGTTGTACATGGCACTGTCGCTGTCGCCAAATTCGGCCATGGCCCTGAAACATTTTAATGCACAGACATAATCTTTGTTTTCGTCTTCTTTTACATAATATTTACTGATGGCGTCAATCAAAGCGTTGGCTTCCACGACCGCGTTTTCCATGCCGAAGAGTGTCCTGTAATAGTCGATTGCCGCCTGAAATACTTCCCGTGCCGTCCGGGTTCTGATGTTTTCATCAAGATACATAAAAGTTACCTGGGATTCTGTCGCTTGCGCATCGTGGAAATTTGCTTCACCGGCCTGTCTGAGCCAATATGCGGCAAGCAGCAGATTCTTCTCCGTTCCCTGCCCGTTCGCGTACAGAATGCCCAGATTGTACTGTGCTTCCGGATCGCGTCCTTTTTCGGCCGCTATCCGGTAATATTCAAAGGCTTTTCCGTAATTGGGCGGATCGGCATCTAATTCCACACTTGCGAAAACTTTCAACACGGGGCCATATGCCGGATGTGTGTTTCCGGTTCCCCCTTCCGGCTTTTCATCTTCCGGTTTTAAGACAGGAAACAAGTTTAATTCAAGATCGTCATCCGTCCATTTAAATAGGGTAATGAACCGTTCAACAACATCGGATTGGCCGAATATGTCAAACTCAGGTTCAAGCGGGAAAAATTGTCCGTCCACATCCAGCCCTATGGGAAAATCCGTCCGCTCAAGCCACTCTTTTTCTTCCAACTCGAGTGCGGGAGG
>JAISDK010000152.1 GCA_031264875.1 Prevotellaceae bacterium | reverse complement strand
AAGGGATTGCTCCATATCGTCCGCGGATGTAATTTTTTTCCAGATTGGCATCATTCCGAACTCTCGAACCGTCGGGCAGTACAAAATCATACAGGGAATACAAATCGGTTTGCTCCATTTTGTCCTTTTCAGTAAACCAGATTTGGTCCCGCCTGAAAAAGTCAGTGTTCAACAGATTGGTATCATGTGTAGCAAAAAGCAATTGCGCATTATTGGCATTTGTCGTCGGACTGTTAAACAGATTGATGATTTGCATAGTAATCAAAGGGTGAAGTTTGGTATCCAATTCATCCACGATTAATGTCTTTCCATTCAACAAAGTATCAAAAACAGGTCCGGATAAATCCATGATTTTTTTTGTCCCTTCCGATTCGTGTTCACCTGAAATCCATGAAACTGTTCCGGCGATATTTCCTTTTTTATCATATTTATGATGAGTCGTATTTAAAGAAACTGTTTTTTCTCCGGAGAGTTTCTTTACAAGTTTTGATTTCAAATCAACCGACATTGATTCTGGCAAGTCCGCAGGCTTAAATTCGGATTCAATCGTCTGTATCCCGTTAAAACCCAATTGCAGTTTTTGAAAAAGAGACAGAGATTCATCACATCCCGTCAAATGCTTATGAAACATATGCAGAGAAAAACTGCCATAGCTGCCATGCTCAATACCGGATAATACATTATAGTTTCGGAAACATTCCATCACCTGTTTTGAAATCTCGCCCCCCAGTTGAGCTGCCAGGGATAAAAACAGACGGTTCTCATTGGTGGATTCTTCTTTGCCTTTCCCTTCCGCAAAGTAATCGGAAACGCCAATCCCCTCTGCGGTACGTATAAAAAGCGGTTTTTCACCCTTGTGAGACTTCCCGGTAAAGAGCCATTCACTGACGATTTCAGTTTGATTGTATTCAAATCCATATCTGAAACGTTGTGCTTTATTCAAAAAGACAATTTCAAAAAAGGTGGGCTTATTCATGCTTTCTTCCGAAAGAAGAAACGGAGAATAGTCCAGTTTGTCCGAATCATTAAGCTTTACCGATAGCCTGACACAATCACGCATTCTTTCAAATGCTTTGATTATATTGCTTTTGCCACTCGAATTGGCTCCATATATAACAATGGAACGTAACAGTTTGTATTTATCCAGACGGATTACGTTCTGCTTCAATTCCGAAACGTTTTTTGCTTCGAAGCTAATCGTCCTTTTCCCGTGGCAGGAAAGAAAATTTCCAACTGTAAATTCAATAATCATCGCAACTGCTATTTAAAGAGATTTTTCCGCAAAGATATATCTTTATTTTGGGATTCCGGTGTGACGAAGGCTCTTTTTTGAGAAAAAGCCTCACGGCGGCGTTTTTCTGTTATACTCCACGCGGCATGGTTTTGTGCATTGACCCGACAGTCATTCCCGCCGGAAACCCCTGAATCTTTGAATGATTGAATCTTTGAATTTTATATCCATACACAAAACCATGCCGCGCAAAGTATAGTAATGCGAATCAGCAGTAAAAATTTCTCTGTGCTTCCGGCGTCAATCCATCCGTATTTTCGTGTGCCTTACAAAAAAATATTTCTAACGTAAAATGCTGGCATAAAGGACTGTCTGCTTCCACTCCCGGTTTTTTTTCTGTCGCGTTGAAAAAAAAACGCTTTTTCATTTACCCGAAAATCTGTTTCGTTTGTCTATATAGAAAACGGTAATGATAAATATGAGAATTCAGGAAGAGGAATATGGGATGAATCTATTGACAGACAGCCTGACAGGAGCAGCGTCCACGGAAGCGGAAACGCAACCGGCGAACGGGCGAAGTATGTCGGCAGCCGGCAAATGCCGGGATACCGGGATGAAAAATCTCGGGATGCGTCGATCCTGTCCGTATATGACGGACCATTCGATGCACAGCAGGCTTGCCTTTTCTGTTTTTGAGTTGCTGTACTTGCCGCGATTGAAGTGTATGAATTTTTTTACGTCGAACAATTAAACTGGAATGCCTATGGAAAAGGAATAGTAGAAAACCGCTGACAAGCGTACCAAAAGTGAACCGAAAGAGGAGGTGTCGACATCTCCCGGTTCTGTGAGCATTAATTTAGTTTTTATTTTTTAATATCGAGAACAAATGAATAATAAGATTTTAAATGAACGACCTTTGTGTCGAAACAAGTATGTAAGCAAAGTTTTTTCCGTCATGAAAATGACATTTGTGTTTATGTGTATAAGTGTTGTTTCGCTGTCTGCCGCTGTTGGCTCGCAGGAAGCGAAAGTATCCATTCAGTTGCAAAACAAACCGGTGAACGAGGTCTTTGACGCCATCAGAGCGCAGACGACCTACTCGTTCTGGTTTGATATAAGGGACGTTGACCTTGAGCAACTTGTTAGCATCAACGTGAAGAACGAGCCGGTCATGTCGGTTCTGTCGCAGGCATTGAAAAGCCAGAACGTGGATTTCAACATTCTCGGCAGCCATATCATTATCGCCCCGAAAGGTACGTTTTATGCCGCCGTCGCCGCCGCCGTTCGGCAGGACAGGCGGGTTACCGGCACGGTCGTCGATGTAAATGACGAGCCGGTCATCGGCGCGAACATCATGGAGAAGGGTACGACCAACGGAACCGTCACCGATGTGGACGGGAATTTCAGCCTGAACGTGGCGGACAACGCCGTACTGCAGGTCTCTTTTGTCGGTTATATTACGCAGGAAATCAGTGCGTTAGCCG
>JAISDK010000120.1 GCA_031264875.1 Prevotellaceae bacterium | reverse complement strand
CAAGAGATTAAGAAAACAGTCAATTTATTTCACAACAATTCCTAAATGTTTTGTATTCGGCGCTCATTTTATTTTCTTTATTCTGTTTTTGAATTTTGCAAGGCTATAGCCTTGCTTTTAACACGACGTAGTCTGGAGACTACACCGAGCGAAGGACTTTAATCGACAGCATTAAGCCTTAAATTTACGGCATTGAGCCAAAGCTGACGGATAAAGAAAATCAGGTAGAAATGAGTCTCCCAGAAACGTTGTTTCATCTCTGTCAAAAGTAACAATAGCATGGATTTACGACAAAATTCTGCATTTCAATTCCCCGTCAGGGATGAATGTCAATAGAAAAACCATCTACCTCCCGTCACAGCCTTTTAAGACTGGCACGTGATAATAAATACCGGAATTGTTTCTTCCGATGACGATACCGCTCGGATTACGAACCGGTCATCTCGTGCAACTCCTAACGGAGTTGTGCTGTGTCTATTGTCTTGTTTCTATTGATATTCATCCCCTGCGGGGAATTGAAATGCGGAATTTTGTCGTACAACCTGAGTAGTTACAATTACAAAAATAAGAATGGAAATACTGTACAGAAAACAGGTTATATCGGTATAATCGGAATACAACTCTACAATTGAAAATTGCGCGACGCATAACAAAAGTCCCGTTATGGATCAGAATTTACAGGATTGCAGATGCGCGATGTACTGTATCTCGGCAACTTGCAAGTGAATTATCGAAAAATACACTATGTGATAAACCCCGAACCTGCAAATTACATGTTCGGGGTTATCTTTATATTTATAAACAACTATCCAGTTCTGTTTGGAATCACAATATGAAACCTTTATCTATTCAACCCATTTAATCCATTTGGTTTCATTTTCATACCCTGACTTCACAATAGTTTCAATGAACTGCATTCCTCTAAGTCCGTCACAGACAGTGGGAAAATCCAGCCATTCGGGTTTGGGTTCTTCACCGGCAATCTTAGCCTGAACAGTGTAGGCAAAATTACGGTAGATGTTTGCAAAGGCCTCGATAAATCCTTCCGGATGCCCTGCCGGAGTACGGGTATAGTACAAAGCTGTCGGCGTCAGAAAAGTATTGCCGCCTACGGAATATATTTCCGTAGGTTTGTTACTCCATTTAACTATCAGAGTATTCGGGTTTTCCTGCGCCCATTCTATGCCGCCTTCCTCTCCATACACACGTATTTTGATTGCATTGGCATCGCCCACAGCAACCTGACTTGCAATAAGCACTCCCGTTGCGCCGTTATCGTATCTCAACAGAGCAGCGCCGTCGTCGTCTATCGGACGTCCCGGAACAAAAGCTTTTATTTCGGCACATAGTTCGGTAACTTTCAAGCCGGTAATATACTCTGACAGATGCCAGGCATGAGTACCGATGTCGCCCATTCCTCCAGCTTTGCCCGATCGTTTTGGGTCGGTACGCCATCCGGCATTGTTTCCGCTTTCGAGTTCGATTCTTTTCGCAAGCCATCCTTGCGGATATTCAACATAAACCTTGCGGATTTGTCCGAAATCGCCACGGGCAAAACGGGCTTTCGCTTCTTTAACGGCAGGATAGGCCGAATACACATGAGTGAGAGCTAAAACCAGACCTGTTTCATCAACTTTCGCTTTCAGTTTTTTTGCTTCTTCCAGGCTGAAAGTCATCGGTTTATCCAGCACTACGTGAAATCCTTTCTCGAGAGCCAGAATTGCCGGTCCATAGTGATCGACATTTGGAGTTACAATCGCAACAAAGTCCATACGTTCACACTCGGACAATTGCGATTCTTTCTCAATCATTTCCTGATACGTTCCATATATCCTGTTTTCAGGAAGATAATATGATTTTCCCGAATCCAGAGATATCTCAGGATTTCTACTAAAACAACCGCAAACCAATTCGATTTGGTTGTCCAAAAAAGCAGCCATACGATGTATAGCACCAATAAAGGCGTTGTTTCCTCCGCCAACCATTCCCATTCTGAGTTTTCTTTTCATACAATATCTAAATCTAATTATTATATATAGGTGAATAACAAATTAAAATATGCCGCAAATTTACACAATTTTTCATAAATTGATGAAAAAAATCATAAAAAATGCAATATAAAGGGAAAACCTTAATTTTTTCTGTGTTTTTGCAGAAATTTTATACGTAAAAAATACACTTTTTATTGAAAAAAGACCTTTCAATAACGGTATTTTTCACCATTTTTGACAGTGAAATTTCATGCCCCAAACGTAGGCACTAATTTAAAGTGCAATAAATTTGAAAATACCAACCTTAGATTAAATTAATTGTAATTGCCAATTTTGTGTTTTAATGAAATATTATGCGTAGTTTTGCACGATTATTTAGTATTAACAATTAAAGTATGAGGAGATATCTAATTTAGTTTATGGATTTACGTCATATCGGTACTAACATTAGAGTGACACGTGTAAGCAAAGGGTTGAATCAAGAGAGTATTGCTAACGAACTTGGAATCTCGATTACAGCGTATTCAAAAATTGAAAGAGGAAAGACGAATCCGTCTATCCTGCGCTTGGATCAGATTGCAAAATGTTTGGAGGTTTCTATATTCGATTTTTTAATGGAACCTGAAGCTAAATCGACAAAAGACAGTGTTGCATCAAGTTTGGAGGTTGAAAACATTCTACTGAAGAAGGAGGTTGCACACCTGAAAGATGTCATCGACAACAAAAATGAGATAATCAGTTTGTTGAAAAAAGAGTCCTAATAAGATTTATGTGTCACAGACATGAGAGAATAATTTACTCATGTCGTTTGGTTGCGCCCCATTAAACATGGAATGTTTATTATAGACAGATTTTGCCGACATTCCATGTTGGGCACAACATGATAAATATGAGCAGATTATTTCAAATTTGCGTCATTTATCCCTAATAACGCAGACAGGCTGTTTGCTGCTTGTGGCGGTGTGATGCACATAAACAAAATGTGTATTGGAAAAGGAAAGGGTTTTGTATGGAAATTAATGTAGCGAACAACTTTGATTTTTGCAAGTATCTAAAAAAGGTATAATCCCAAATTGTACATTTCAATATTAATCAGTTATATTTTATGTTACTTTTGTGATAGCTTTATATTCGTATTGTATATTTGCGTCTTTTACAGTTATGGTTATGTTAATTCAAACAGAAAGTATGCCGTTCAACCGTTTGCAGAAACATCTGTCAATGAATTATTTTTATTGATTTTCGGAAATTGAGTAAACTGTATTAAAGGGAATTGCTCAAAAAATGTAAGTGTTTTTCGTTGGAAAATGCTAATATTTATGTGTCGATTCATAATAAATCAGGTAGTTATATACAGCCGAAAGGAGAGAAATTATAGAAAATTACAGTGTATATTCTCGCTTTTTCACATCTACAATAAGGAAGTGAAGGGGTGAGATGAAATCGAATTTTATTCGATTGTTAAGGTGTTTAAAGGTTATTGTGAATAAATTAATCAGTTTAATTTATCCAAAATAACCTTTAAGATAATCTGTTAGTTTTTGCGGAGGCCGGCAAGGCCGTCGGGTTTTGGAATTCATAAAAGCCAGTACAGTTGTACCAATATTAAGCAGTTCCTGTTTTTCGTTGAATATTTCGTAGCAGAAAGTCATTTTCACTGTCGGCATTTCTTTTATAATTACTCTGACGGTCAGGTTTTCATCGTAATATGCAGGAAGGATATATTTGCTTTGAATTTCCACAACGGGCATCATGATTCCGGCAGTTTCCATTTCACTGTATGAATAAATGCCGGTATTTCGCAGCATTTCAGTACGTGCAATTTCATAATAGTTTATATAGTTGGCATGATATATTACCCCCATTTTATCGGTCTCGTTGTAACGTGTCCGTATCTGTACTTCATATATATACATAGCCTGCTACCGGTTGATTGCTATTCGTATCTCAATGATTCTATCGGGTCGCGTTCCGAAGCTTTCTTAGCCGGAGCATATCCGAAGATAACCCCGACGGCGGCAGAAATGCCGAAAGACAGGATTACCGAAAGGACAGACACGATAGTTTTTATTTCGAACAGCGTCGTTATAAGATATGATAGCGCAACGCCAAGTATTACCCCTATCAATCCTCCACTGACGCTGATAAGTATTGCTTCAGAGAGAAACTGCGCTATGATATCCGCTTTTTTTGCACCTATGGCAAGCCTTGTGCCAATCTCTTTTATTCGTTCCATGACAGAGGCAAACATGATGTTCATAATTCCTATTCCGCCGACTAACAGGGAAATACCGGCAATTGCTCCTAATACTACATTGAAAATATCCTTTGTTCGCTGCTGCTGTTTGAGTAGCATTTCCGGAACGGTGATTTCGTAATCTTTCACACCCTGATGCCGTCGAAGTATCATTCGGCTCAGAACTTCGGTGGTGGGATTTAGCAATTCGGTTTCAGACAGCTGTACTATGATTCTGTCCAGCTGATTATAATTGACCGGCGCGCCGCTTCCTGATGATGAACTGAAACGGAAAACGCCACCGGAAAATGAAAACACACCTTCCATCGAAGACGACGGCTTGTTCACTGTTGCACGATTGTTATATCTTAAGAGGACTGTGTTAATGGGAACGAAAATATTGTCGTTATAGACATTGACTCCGGCATTGTCGAATGAACTTACTGTTATTTCCGTTTTTCTAAGCACGCCTACAACCTTGAGCCAGATGTTGCCGAATTTGATGAATTTTCCCAAAGGATTGGTTTCGTTAAAAAATTTCATCCGTACATTGCTGCCTATCACACAGACGGGTATTCCGTACTTGTCCTGTTCTTTGTTGAAATATACGCCAGATTCGAGCGGCAGGTTATACAATTTGAAATAATCAACGGAAACGCCCTGTATTTTGGCTGGATACCTGATGCCGTTATATTGCAGGGCTGAATTGTAGTTTACTTCGGGACTGATATTTTCGACGCCCGGAATGACGATTTTGATAGCTTCCGCGTCAGCCAAAGTCAGTCCGGGAGAAAATTTTCTTGACTGACTTTCTCCTTCTTCGGCTTCCTCAGTACTTTCGCTGACCACCGGCACTATAACGATATTATTGACGCCCACCATTTTTATCTGTTCCAAAATTTCCTGCTGGGCGCCGTTTCCGATGGCCAGCATGCTTATAACGGCAGCTACTCCGAAAATTATACCCAGAGCGGTGAGCATTGATTTCATTTTATTACTCATAATTGCTTCAATGGCAATTATTATATCGTGCATATAACGTTGCAGCATGGCTTTTTTTCTATATTTTTAACAAAACATTCGGAGATTTCATATTACAGTTACATCTACCAGTTTCATGATTTTACCATCCCACTGCCGTACGGTTTAAATACGTTTCAAATTCATCCGCAATCGACCTCCATTTGATTTTCAAATCTATTGCTTCTGTTTCGGTCAAGCTGTCAGGCGGGATAAATGTGATTCGTACTGCATTATCTTTGACGTCAATGGATATTATGCATTTTATACTTTTTGTAACTTTATTCGTTTTAAAGAAAACAGGGTTTGTCTGAGCTGTTGAAAGCATGCATTTTCCTATAACTTTTCCGGCTTCCCTGTCTTGAAATTCTATAACGCCTTCTGTGGAGACAAATGTTTCGACAAGCCAGCAGCTGGACAAAATATACAGTTCGTCCATGTCTTTGCCCTGCACTGCAATAATTTTTTTATACTGTTCACCTCTAACCAGTTTAATAGTTGTACATCCTGCAAGTAATACAGTCGTCAATACTATAATTACATTTTTTAATTTCATAATACTCTTGCTATATTAAAATTCATAATATTTCCTTTATAAGACACGTGCCTGAGTTCAGCGGTTTCTTCTGCCAGCTCCTCCGCCGGGCATGCCTCCTCCCTGACCGGGATTGGATACTCTTCCTCTTTTGTTTTTGACATTCTGTGCGTTTTCCTGCTCTTTCGCTTCTTCTTTTCTTTTTTCTTCCTGTTCACGGAGTATTCTAACAAGGTCTTCACCCGCCAGTCCGAATTTTTCAGGATGTTCGGGAGTCGATAAATATACTTCGTCGCCTTCTTCCAGTCCCTGTTCTATAATCCTGAAATTGTCGTTCATCTCGCCGGGTATAACCACTTGTTTTGTTCCGTTGGTACGGTAAACAAACGGAACACTGTCGGCATACAGCGCTTCAAGCGGAACATATACTACATCCTGAATTGAGGCAATTAAAATCTCGTTGGATGTTGTCATCAGGGGACGCAATATCGAATCCGACTGATTCATGCGAACCAGTATTTCAAATACTTTTGCATCCGAATTTTTCAGTTGCTCTCCTGTGTTTGAGACGTCTGTTACTACGCCGGTATATTTTCTGTCGGGATAGGCATCAACTCCTAACCTTACTGCCTGTCCTATTTTTATTTTATTGAAATCAACTTCGTTGACATATGTTTTCGATACCATTATCGACAAATCCGGCAGGGTTGCAATTGCTCTGTCCCAAGGAGATACAGTTGAGCCGACTTTTCTTTTGGAACCACTCCATTCCTTGAGGTAAATGACCATTCCGGACTTGGGAGCATGTATGGTGAACTTGCTGATAAGGTCGAGCATGTCCTTATGTTCGTCCTGTTTGCGCGACAGTTTGATTTGTATGTCTCTTATTTTACCCGATTCCTGTTCTTGACGAAGCCCGTATCTTTGTTCTTCCTGTTCATAGTTGCGGAGCGCCTTGTCGTAGTCGTTTTTTGCTTTGCGCTGTGTTGCTGGCGGTTCATAGACACTTTGCTCCATAGTTATCTTTGCTTCTTCCAGAGCGAAGAGGAGGTTTTGAATATTATCTCTCATCTGCCGGAGGTTCAAAGATGTATCTACAAGGGCGTTTTCGTACTGGGTTTTTATTTGTTCCAGTTCTGTTTCGGTAGTTTTCAAGGAGTTGTCCAGACTTGACCTGTCGAGAGTGCCTACATAATCGCCGGAATCCACTACAGTTCCTTCGGGTATCAGGTCAGTAATTTTTATTTCAGCCATCCGTATATTTCGTCCCCGAAGTTCTTCGGGAGCATTTATGGTTTCCTTACTCAAAGCCTGAAGTTCCCCTGTTGTGTTTACAACAATTTCAAAAAGTCCTTTTTTTACCTTGACTTTCTGAATTATAGCCTCACTTGAATCGGTAACGAAGAAGAATATGCCTCCTGCCACTGCCAAAACTGCTATCCCTGCAATAATATAAATCTTCTTTTTCATATGTAACAACATGTTTATAATTTACAAAATTGCCCAAAAGTATGCTTTTTTTTTATAAGTCAGTTCACAAACCGGTATTTTTTTTGTTTTATTTTTGTATATCTCTGTTATCCTGACAACTGTGGGCGAAAATATTTGGGTCGGCAGGATGTGAAATTCGGATACGAGCTACAATAACGGGTGTTTTAACTTTCGTTTTCGTAAAAAATTCTATAATATTTTTTTCCTTCGTCTTCTCCGCGTTCAATCATGGAACGGTCACCGTGGATGTAAATATGGAAATTTTTATCAAGTTTCAGTACGCTTTTAAATATTTTCGACTGCTTTTTCACCGCGTCGGTATCTATTTCAAATGTCATGTCCATAGGTATATCATCAGCCTGGTCGAATCCTCGAAACGATTCTATGACTTCGGGTTGCCGAAGCACTTCCTGTTCAAATTCCGGTTTATCGAAAACTTCGTGCGATTTGAAATAGTCCATGCTTCTGTTAAGAATATCTATCTGGTCGGCTTTGCTGACGTCAAATTCTTCCGGCAGTTTTTCCGACACGAAATTCTTGCATACTTTCATGGCTGACTGGGTTTTAGTGTAATTATTGTCGAAAAGCCGGATTTGGAGAAAATCTTCGCACCAGTACTTTTCGTCTCCGCTTCGGATGTCGGCAATAGAAATCAGAAATCCCCTGTCTTTCTCAAGGTTGAATATCATACAGCCTTTGTCTATTTTCCGCAGACTTATGCCTTCTTCCTTTTCCAGAATAAAATTGTCGGAAGTGGGATATATTTTCAAAAACGTTTCCCTGCTTTCTGATTTGAATAGGCCAACAGCCTCTGTTTCTTCGCCATCTACAGTACATTCGTTGAAATAGACTGCGTAAAACTCTCCTCCCCTTGTTTTCGAATTATCTGTTATGTCGAAAAGCCGTTCAGCAAGTTTCACTGAAGATTCATACAAGTTATCCGGATTGTTGAATATCAAAGCGACGGCCTTGAATACTTCGTTATTTTCAAATCCGTCCGGATGATTGAAATTGAAATATTTGTCTGTTTTAAATGGAGTTATAAAAAACGAGGAAAGTATCGATGTAATTTCATCGTCTATATTTGCAGGTGATTTGGAGAGAGTAAGGAGTTCGTCGTTCACTCTGTTTCCAACTAAATGCAGCACTAATGAGTCTATCAAAGCTTCGTTTACCATTATCTGTAACTTTCATTTTTTTAATGCAAAAGCGGCTCAAAAGTACTAAAAAACATTAAAAAAACTATTTTTTTTCGTTAAAATAATTGTAAACCAGTTCAGCCATACGTTTTCCGACGACAGCCGACAGTTCCTCTTTCGACGCTTTTTTTACTGCGGACACGGTTTTCAGTTCGGACATCAGCTTGTTTGCCGTGTTTTCTCCTACGCCCCTGATTTCTTTCAACTCCGATGTAATAAAACTGGCGCTTCTTTTGTTTCTGTGAAACGTTATGCCGAAACGGTGTGCTTCGTCCCTGATTTGTATGAGAATTTTCAGTGTTTCAGAATTTTTGTTGAGATGGAGGGGAACGTTGTCGTTGGGAAAATATATTTCTTCCAGACGTTTTGCCAGTCCAAGTATAGGTACTTTGCCATACAGTTTCAATTCTTTGAGGCTCTCAATTGCGGCATTCAATTGGCCTTTTCCTCCGTCGATAACAATCAGATTTGGTAACTGCGATTTTTCACGTAACACTCTGCTATAGCGGCGATAAACTATCTCTTTCATTGATGCAAAATCGTCGATGCCTGTGACTGTTTTTATGTTAAAATGCCGGTATTCTTTTTTCGCAGGCTTGACATTGATAAACACTACGCAGGCAGCTACGGGATTGGCTCCCTGAATATTGGAATTGTCGAAACACTCTATCCGGCGAGGAATTTTCGGTAAATGCAAATCACTCTTGATAATGTTCAGTATTCTGTCCATATGTTTTTCAGGATCGGTTTTTTCCAGATGTTTCAGTTTTTCCATACGGTAATTTCTGACATTTTTTTCAGAAAGTTTCAGGAGCGCAAGTTTGTCGCCTCTTAACGGCACGGAGTATATTTTGTTTTTTATCTCTGTGTCGGGTTTAAACGGAACTATAAGTTCGTGAGAGAGAGTCTCCAGACGCTGCATCATTTCGGCAATTGCCATGCTCAGCAGCGATTCTTTTTCTTCTTCTATTACCAGTTTCATTTCCAGGGTATGAACCTGTACGATTGCTCCGTCCACAACTCTCATAAAGTTGGAGTACGCTATGTTTTTCTCACAGATAAGCGAAAATACATCAACATTGTTAATGGATGGGCTTACAATTATCGATCTCGACTGATAGTTTTCCAGCCTCTGGAGTTTGTTTTTCAGAGATTGGGCTTCTTCGAAATCCAGTTTTTCTGCTGCTTCATTCATTCTGTTTGTCAGGGTTTTGAGCACTTCGCCCGTACTGCCTTTGATGATATTGATGGCTTGTGAGAGCGATTCCATATATTCGTTTTCCTGTTGCCGGCTTACGCAGGGTCCTTTACAGTTACCGATATGATATTCAAGACAGACGGCATATTTCTTGCTCGCAATTGCTGTGGGTGACAGGTTCAGGCGACAGGTACGTATCGGATATGTGTGTTTCACAAGGTCGAGCAGAATTTTCACCGTGCCAACCGATGTATAGGGGCCGAAGTACTTTGATCCGTCTTTCTGCTTCTGACGTGTCAGAAACATTCTCGGAAAGGGTTCGTTTGTTACACAAATCCACGGATATGTTTTGTCGTCCTTCAGCAGTACGTTATATCGCGGCTGGTATTTCTTTATCATGTTGTTTTCCAGCAAAAGGGCATCCGATTCATTGAGGGTGATAATATACTGAACATCATCGATCTTACTTATCATAACCTGCAGTTTCAGGCTACGGTCGGCCTTCGCAATAAAGTATGATCTAACTCTTTTTCGCAAATTTTTAGCTTTACCAACGTATATGATTTGTCCCGATATATCTATAAACTGATAGATGCCGGGGTCATTCGGCAGTAACCGGACTTTGTCCTTGACTTTTTCTTTTTCCTCGTTGTTTTGCATAAAATAATTACTTCAATTTTATGTAAATGTTTTTTTTTTTTCAGTAAAAAATCAGGATATAGTGTTATTTTCCTTTAACGGCAGTAGTTTTCTGTCTTTTTCGGAGAGTATCAGTGAAGATTCCGTTAGTTGCCAGTTGATTGCCAGGTATGGGTCATTAAACAGTATCCCGGATTCGTTTTCAGGAGAATAGATGTTGTCAACCTTGTACGAGAACACTGTTTCGTTCTCCAGTACCACAAAACCGTGCGCCATTCCTCTCGGCATAAACAATTGCAGTTTGTTTTTTCCGGTCAGTTCTACCGCAAAGTGTTTTCCGAAAGTGGGGGATGCCGGTCTGATATCGACAATAACGTCCAAAACCGCTCCCTTAATCACTCTAACCAGTTTCGCTTGAGCATATTCTCCTTTCTGGAAGTGCAATCCCCGCAAAACTCCGGCAGATGATTTCGATTCATTGTCCTGAATAAAATTTACGACGCTGATATTTTTTTCAAATTCTTCTCTGTTGAACGATTCTATAAAATAACCTCTTGAGTCTTCAAAGACTTTCGGTTTCAGCAAAAACGCTCCCTTAATAAAAATTTCTCCAAATTCCATCACTACAATTTTCTCTTTATTTCGATTTGTTCGTATGCTTCAATTACGTCTCCGATTTTTATATCGTTGAAATTCTCTATATTCAGACCACATTCATAGCCCGAAAGCACGTCTTTTGCATCTTCCTTGAAACGTTTAAGAGAACCCAGATTCCCTGTGTATATAACTATGCCGTCGCGTATTATCCGTATTTTCGAATTTCGTGTTATTTTTCCCTCGCGGACTATACAGCCTGCAACTGTTCCTACCTTTGTGATTTTAAACGTTTCCAGAACTTCGACTGTAGCAGTTATCTCTTCCTTCAATTCGGGAGCCAGCATACCTTCGATACCGTCCCTGACTTCGTTTATTGCATCATAGATAACGGAGTACGGACGAATTTCGATTTCTTCCTTTTCCGCCAGCCGGCGTGCTCCAGCCGAAGGACGTACCTGAAAACCTATGATAATGGCATTGGATGCGGCGGCCAGCAAAACGTCCGATTCGGATATTGCCCCTACAGCCTTGTGTATGATATTTACCTGAACTTCTTCCGTCGAAAGTTTTATAAGCGAATCGGACAGAGCTTCCATCGAGCCGTCCACATCGGTTTTGACAACGATATTCAATTCCTTGAAAGAACCTATTGCGATTCGGCGTCCAATTTCTTCCAGCGTGATATGTTTCTTTGTGCGTATATCCTGTATTCTGATTAACTGTTCACGCTTGTTTGCTATTTCGCGGGCTTCCCTTTCATCGCTCATCACGTTGAATATTTCGCCGGCAGCAGGCGCTCCGTTAAGTCCGAGTATCAGCACGGGGGTTGAAGGGCCAGCTTCGTCCATACGTTTACCACGCTCGTTGGACATCGCTTTGACTTTTCCCGTGTATGTTCCCGAAAGAACAACATCGCCTGTCCGCAGTGTTCCGTTTTGCACTAAAAGGGTTGTTACGTAGCCTCTTCCCTTGTCCAAAGATGATTCGATGACTGTTCCTACAGCTTTTTTGTCGGGATTGGCTTTCAAGTCAAGCAGGTCTGCTTCGAGCAAAACTTTTTCCAAAAGCTTATCCACATTTATGCCCTGTTTTGCGGCAACTTCCTGACTTTGATATTTTCCACCCCATTCTTCGACCAGATAATTCATGTTTGCAAGCTGTTCGCGGATTTTGTCCACATTCGCTCCGGGCTTGTCAATCTTGTTGATGGCAAAAATCATGGGAACACCTGCGGCAACAGCATGATTGATGGCTTCGACTGTTTGGGGCATCACAGCATCGTCGGCGGCAACGATAATTATTGCCACATCGGTTATTTTTGCTCCGCGTGCCCGCATGGCTGTAAAGGCCTCGTGTCCGGGAGTATCGAGGAAAGTAATTCTGCGACCATCGTCCAGTTTTACGCTGTATGCTCCGATATGCTGGGTTATACCTCCTGCTTCACCTGCTATCACATTTGTTTTACGAATGTTGTCGAGCAAAGATGTTTTACCGTGATCGACGTGTCCCATAACCGTGATTATCGGCGGACGGGGTATCAAATCTTCTTCTTTGTCAAGTTCTTCCTCGATGCTGTCCTGCAAACCGGCAGTTACAAATTCAACGGTATATCCAAATTCTTCAGCCACAAGAACCAGGGCTTCGGCGTCGAGCCGCTGGTTGATAGAAACCATTTGTCCAAGATTCATACATGCCCTGATAACTTCTACCACAGGAATATCCATCATTGTCGCCAGTTCATTCACCGAAACAAATTCTGTGACTTTAAGTATATTGCTTTCCATTTTTTGGAGTTCTCTTTCCTCCATGGCTTTCTGGCTGATAGCGTCCCGCTTTTCGCGACGGTATTTAGAACTTTTTGTTTTACCCTTACCTGCAGTCAAACGGGCGAGAGTGTCTTTCACCTGACGTTGTACTGCCTCATCATCTACCTGACGACGAACGGGTTTGAATTTGTTTCTATTGTTGTTGCTGTTATTATTGTTGTTGTTGCCGCTGTTATTATTATTTCTGTTAATGTTGGCATTATTGCCGATATTCCGGTTATTTCTATTATTGTTATTAGTATTATTATTGTTGCTGCTGTTATTGTTATTATTATTATTATTATTGTTGTTATTATTATTGTTCCGGTTATTATTGTATTTGTCTTTGTGTTCCTTGCGTGCGTTTATTTCCGCAGTTACATTGACTTTAACGTCTTTCTTTATTCTTTGCCGCTTCTTTTTATTTTTATCTCTGTTATTTTCGGATGGTTTCCTGAACTGATTCAGGTCTATTTTCCCAACTACGTTTGGCCCCGATAGCTGTTCTACCTTTGTTTTGATAAATTCCGGCTCGACTCTCGGTTCCATACCGGTCAAGTCGGCAATTGTCTGGACAGGCTTATCCTGTACGGGAGGCGCAGGAGGTGAAGGTACGGGAGGTTTGGGTATCTGAGGCTGAACCGGTTTGACAGGTTCCTGTTTTTTATCGAATTTCTTTCTGCCGTCTGCAAACTTTTCTTTCTGACTGTCCTTTGGATTGCGGTTATCATATTGATTGCGGAAATCTTTCTGATTCTGACTGTAATTATTTTTTTCTTTTGGCCTGTCTTTTTCCCATTTTTTATTTCCCTGTTTTTTAGGCTTTCCGATAGAGTCTATATTTATTTTTTGAATGATTTTAGGCCCTTTTAACTCTTCGACATGCTGTTTTGCAGTGATTACCACTTCTTCTTCTGTTTTTTTCGGTTCAACATCTTCTGTTTTTTTCGGTTCAATTTTTTCTGCTTTTTCCGATTCAGCTTTTTCTATTTTCTCCGGCTCGACTTTTATTTGCTGTTCTTTAACCTCTTCCGCAGGTTTTGCGGGTTTTGCAGGTTTTGCAGTATCGGTAACCTGTTTAGCCGGTTCTGCGTTTTTTACAGGAGCTTGTGTTCCGGCTTTTTTATGGGACTTTCCCAGCAACTGTTCGTCGGTAAGTTTTCCGATTATTTTTGGACCAGGCAAACCGTCGATGGCAATGTCCACTGTATTGGATTTAATAAAAACTTCTTTTTCTTCTGCGGGTTCGTCATTTGTTTTTTCATTTGTTTCGATATCCTACACGGATACGCTTCCCGAAATTACGGGTTTCCAGCTTATTTTCATGGAAGCGACTTTCAAATCGTGTTCATTTCCAAATTCTGTTTTAACAAGAGCATAGACATTTTCCGAAACTTTTCCATTGGGATTGGCTTCCACTTCAACGCCTTTTTTTCTTAAAAATTCAACTAATGTAGATATTCCAATGTTAAATTCCTTAAGAATTTTACTTATTCTGATACTGTCGTTCACCATATTTTATGAGGAAAGCCTTAAAATTATTATTATTCTGTTTTTTACTGTTAAACAAATTATTATTCAAATTCCGATTTAAGTATCGAAAGCAGTTCCTGAACAGTTTCCTCCTCAAGATCTGTTCTGCGTATTAATTCATTTACAGGGATGGCCAGCACATTTTTAGCTGTGTCGCACCCTATCTTTTTCAGCGTATCAATGATCCATGAATCGATTTCGTCGACAAATTCATCGAGATTAACATCTTCCTCTTCCTCCACAACGTCGCGGTACACATCGATTTCATAACCTACAAGCTGACTCGCAAGCCTGATATTCAAGCCTCCTTTTCCTATTGCCAGCGAAACTTCGTTGGGTTTAAGGAAGACGTCGGCTCTTTTGCTGGTTTCGTTCAGTTTGATTGATGTTACTTTGGCAGGATTCAGCGATCGCTGAATCAGCAGCTGGGAGTTTGCCGTATAGTTAATCACGTCGATATTTTCGTTTCTCAGTTCTCTGACGATGGAATGAATCCGGGAACCTTTTACGCCTACACAGGCTCCTACCGGGTCAATACGGTCATCGTATGATTCCACTGCGATTTTTGCTCTTTCTCCGGGAGCTCTTACAACTCTCTTGATTGTGATCAGTCCGTCGAATATTTCGGGGACTTCCTGTTCAAACAGCCGTTCCAGAAATATCGGGGATGTTCGCGAGAGAGTTATCAGCGGATTGTTGTTTCTCATTTCCACCTGCAGTACGATTGCCTTGACGGTATCGCCCTTTTTGAAAAAGTCGTTTGGAATCTGTTCCACTTTGGGTAAAATCAGTTCATTGCCTTCGTCGTCGATGATCAGGGTTTCTTTTTTCCATGCCTGATATACTTCGCCTACAACTATGTCGCCTATCCGGTCCCGGTATTTGTTAAAGACGTTGGCTTTTTCCAGATCCATTATTCTTCCCGCGAGGTTTTGTCGGAGTGCAAGTATCGCTCTCCGTCCGAAAGATTCCAGTTTTACTTCTTCGGTTACTTCTTCCCCGGCTTCGTAGGATTCGTCTATCTTTTTGGCGTCATTAATGGATATCTGCGTATTGGCATCTTCAACATTATCGACAACTATGCGGTTTCGCCAGATTTCGAAATCTCCCTTGTCGATATTTATTATTATGTCAAAATTTTCGTCGGAACCGTAAGTTTTGGTCATCATTCCACGAAACACGTCTTCCAAAACACTCATCATTGTAGGCCTGTCGATATTTTTCAGGTCTTTAAATTCCGAAAAGGTATCTATAAGATTCATTTTACTATTTTTTATTTGTCGTACAGAACAATTATCATTTATATTTTTATAACCGGTTTAGTCGATTTAATTGAATCGAGCTTGATTTCCTCGCTAAGCTGAACCGTCTTTTTCCTTTTTGTTCCGGGTTCTTTTTCACTGACAGTATATTCTATTTCGATAGAGTTATCGTCAACGCGGCGCAAGATTCCTTGCTGCTTTTCTCCCGATTTGCGAAGTATTTCCACTTCTTTACCTGTATGCTTGACATACTGGCGTTTCAGTTTTAACGGCTCGCTTAATCCCGCCGAGTAAACCGTCAATTCGAAATCGACTTAGCCCAGACTTTCCAGACTGACGCATACAAACCTGTTGATATCTGCGCAATTGTCGATGCCGACAACGGTATCACTGTCCAGAACTACAGATATGATATTGTCCTGTGCTACTTCGACATCCACAATAAATATATCTGTTCCGGCAATTCTCTTTTGAACCAATTCTGTTACTAATAGTCTATCAATCATAATTTTCCTAAAATAAGAGGGGAGCAGCTGCTCCCCTCTTTTGCGGCGCAAAGGTAATATGTTTTATTGAATTACAAAAAAATATGTAAATATCACAGCAAGTCTTGCGATGCGTGATGCGGGCTTCCAGGCCTTAAATTGACGGCATTGACCTGTTGTACTATTTTTCCACGAATAAATTTGCCTTAACTCCTTTCACTCCTGGTTTTACGACAAAAAGTCCGCCGCTCAGCGGGTATTCCTCCAGATCTTTTTCGCCGAGGCCTTCTCTTGCGGTAGTTATGTAGAGCGTATCCAGGTTTTTTCCGCCGAAAGCGCAGGATGTGACATGTTTTGCGGGAATTTCGACTTTGCACAGGAGTTCGCCTGTTTTCGGATTCCAGCGGGCTACGCATGAACCGCCCCAGAGGGCAATCCAAATCATTCCTTCCGAGTCGATTGTCGAACCGTCGGGGCCTCCCATTCCTTGCGGTATGACGATTGCGTCGCGCGGATTGGATATATCGCCCGTAAGGTTGTTGTAATCGTAGGCAACTGCTTTGCCTGTACCGGTATCAATATAGTACATGATTTTTTTGTCCGGCGACCATACGATGCCGTTGGATGTGTTCACTTCGCGTTTCATGATGCGGATAGAGTTGTCGGCGTCCATACGGTAGAGGGCGGCGGAATTGCCGGGTCCGATTGTGCCAACCCAGAACCGTCCTGCCGGATCGCATTTTCCGTCGTTAAAACGGTTGCCGGTTGTCGATTTTTCGGGATTGGGCTGTAACAGTTCCAGTTTTCCGCCGGCAAAGCGGTAACGGTAAATTCCGTCGTGCAGGGCGACAACGGCGTTTCCTTTGGTTGAGGGTACCACTGTACCGACTTTCTGTCCAAGTTCAACGGTTTCGTTTTTTCCCGTTGCCGGATCATAGAGGTGCAGTAATCCCCGGTTGATATCCACCCAGTAAAGTTTTTTTTCCTTCGGATGCCAGATTGCGCCTTCACCCAAATCGGATTTTGTATCGAGCAGCAGTTCTGCCTTTAATATTGTCTGGGCGTACAGCGCCGCGCTGAAGAGCATCATTAGCATGGATGCGAAGATCCGGAGTGCGGATTGAACAGGATGTCTATTCATCTGATTTGTTACTGTTAATAAGTTTAACATATATTTCCCTGCAAACCCAGGCATCGGTAGCGGCATAGAGTTGCTGTGTGTTTGTGAGCTGTCCGTTTTCCCAGTTTGTAAGGCGTTGCGATTTTGAGACGCGGGCGTTAAGCACTATGGCGGCAAGTTTTTGCACGCTTTTTTCCTGTATTCCATAGTTTGAAACTATGTGCTGGAGGTCGATAAATCCGCCGGGCTTGATTTTTCTTAAATGTTGCAGTCCTTTAATATCGTCGTGGACGGCAACTCCAATTTTTTTTACTGTCTCGCTTTCCATAAGTTCTGCCAGCGAATCGGGAATGCCGATTGCGTGGAGCCTGAAAAGGTATGCCGCGGTGTCGGAAGACAGCTGCAGCAAAGCTATTTTGTGTTTCTGTCCTTTGTGAAATGCCGGTTTGGTTTCGGTATCGAAACCGAGCAGGTCGCATTTTGAAAGATATTTCACTGCATATTCGGCTTCTGTCGTATTGTTTACAACTACAATCCTGCCCGGAAAAACAATACTTGATAAAGAATGTAAGTCCTCCCTTTTGATGTGTGATAAAAATTCCTGCAAATCTGTTTTATTTTATTTCCTGTCCAATATATTAATCAAAAAAGAGGACTTGTACATAACTTTATTTCAGTATCCGATTAGAAATTAACTCTGATTCCTGCTGTCCACGTTCTTCCGAAACCGTAATAAACCCGTGCGGTGGCTCTGTTGTGAGCGTTACCGTCGTTGGCGTCGGAGAAATATTCTTCGTTGAGCAGATTGTCGATGTTTCCATAAAGAGTGGCGCTCAGTCCTGCGATATCGAAATTCCAGCGCACATTCACATCCACGGTGGCGTCTTTGGGTAATTTCCACGAATCGCCTTTATAGTCGGCTGCCTCGCGGTTTGTCGGGTCAAATTCGGCAAAGTGCTTTCCGAAATAGTTGACATTGGCGCCGATTTTGACTGAGCGGAATACGTCGTAGTCGATACCCAGAAAGGCAGTGTGCTGAGCCGAATTTCCTACGTGTGTACCTTTAATATATAAATTACGTATGGGATCTCCTACGAAATTTCCTCTTTCGTCGACAACTGAGAAATTCACGTCAT
>JAISDK010000294.1 GCA_031264875.1 Prevotellaceae bacterium | reverse complement strand
TCAGCTTTAGCTGACGGATAAGAAAATGCAGGATGTACAAAAAGTTCCGTCAGCTAAAGCTGACGGCAATATTTTATCACAAGAGATTAAGAAAACAGTCAATTTATTTCACAACAATTTCATAAGTAATTCAGCTTTAATACAACAAACCGAACAGCCATAATGGAATTTCGTTACGAAAACCTGTTGCAATGCCGTCAAGTGCAAGGTAAGCATTGTTTAAATCCCTGATTTGCCGAGTATTTTTATTTTTCCCGCCAATTTCAAAATAGTACTTTCCGTCAATGCAAAAATCGGTTTCTTCCGTGTATGCAACATCGTGATTTGCCTGGAGCTGGTTGTAAAAAAATGTTTCGCGTACAGTTCCCGTTTCGGGGTTTTCTGCCGAGAGCGCGTAATTGTAATTTGAATTTTGCAGGTAGATTTTTTCAGGCTTTACCATTTGTCGTATGCCTGTCGCCTTTTTTCTCAGCAATAAAATTGCGTGCGCTTTTTCGAGTAGCAAAAGATAGTTTGTTAAACTTGTGCGGGTTACATCGACCTGCTGGCTGAGTTGAGAAATGTTTGGCGTATAAGGCGCCATTTCCGAGAGTATGTAAAACAGCTTTTTTATCCGGCTGATTGAGTAAAAATCAATGTTTTCCACATTCGGCAAATCACTTTCCATTATGGAGTTGAACGTTTGCAGCACACGCTCGCCATAACCCGCAATATCTTCCTGGTAATAGGGATAATATCCATATTGCAGATATTTTTGAAAGGCGGGCAAAGGCGTGATTTCCCTTATCAGTTTCTGTGCAATGGGAACGTGGTTTTCAAGAATTTCGGCAAGCGAAAACGGCTGTTGCGTTTTTTGCAGCAAACCCTCAAAAATCAAAAATTCGCGGAACGACAATCCATATAGCTGAAAATGCCTTACGCGGCGGCTCAAATCTGCGTTTGCCTTGAAGACCTGCAATATGGACGAGCCGGTAAAAACCACTTTCAGTTTTGGAAAATCGTCATAAATATTCTTTATTTCCTGCGCCCAGGCGGGATATTTATGCACTTCGTCGAAATACAGTTCTTTTCCACCAAGCAGGTAAAAGCTGTTGGCAAGCGAATATAAATTGTTTACACTGAAATATATATTGTCCAAACTGACATACAACACATCTTGCGGGTTACTGCCAAAAGTATCCTTTATATGTTGCAGCAGCATAGTGGTTTTGCCTGTTCCGCGAGCGCCCGTAATGGCTGTCAGACGGTTGTTCCAGTCAATTTGACTTTTCAGGTAGCGTTCAAAACGCATGTCTGTTTCTTCCAATTTGCGATAAAACGCTGAGAATAACTGTTTCATATCCTTAATTTTTCGCAAAGGTACAAACTGTATTTTACAAAATACAATTTCCACTGTTTTTTGTATTTTATAAAATACAGTTTGGACAGCAGCAGTAATGTACTGAAACGACATGTATTACACCCGGCATCTTTTCGCGTATCCCGAAAACTTATCTACAGCACAGGCTGTTAAGAAAATTTATTATCCATTAAAATAATATTGCTTACCTTCGCACGATTTTTTGCGTATAAGAATTTGAAATGGAATATAAATATTTTAAAAGATAAATTATAATAAATGGCTAAAGTAGATTTGACAAAGTATGGAATTAACGGCAATATAGAAATTGTATATAATCCTGCTTACGAACAGTTCTTCAAGGCGGAAACAGACCCTGCCAATGAAGGATTCGAGAAAGGAGAATTGACAACAACCGGCGCTGTATCTGTTAAAACCGGCGTTTTCACCGGACGTTCTCCAAAAGACCGCTATATCGTGAAAGACTCCGTAACGGAAAATACAGTCTGGTGGGACGGAAATATCAACAAGCCGGTTAGCGCGGATGTATGGAACGATTTGAAATCATTATCGATACAACAGTTAAACACTGCAAAGAAGCTGTATGTAGTTGATACTTTTTGCGGAACCAACGTTGATACCCGCATGAAAGTTCGTTTTATCATGGAAGTTGCATGGCAGGCTCACTTTGTTACAAACATGTTCATCCGTCCGTCACAGTACGAACTGGAACATTACGGGGAACCCGATTTTGTTGTTTTCAACTCGTCGAAGGTAACAAACCCGAAATGGAAAGAGCATAAACTTAATTCGGAAGTATTTGTACTCTTCAACCTGACGGAAAAAGAGCAGATTATAGGAGGCACATGGTATGGAGGCGAAATGAAGAAAGGAATGTTCTCCATGATGAACTACTATCTGCCGCTGAAAGGCATGGCGTCGATGCACTGCTCGGCTAATGTAGGTGAGAAAGGCGATGTTGCCATATTTTTCGGTCTTTCCGGAACGGGAAAGACAACCCTCTCCGCCGACCCGAAACGCTACCTGATTGGCGACGACGAACACGGCTGGGACGATAACGGCGTGTTCAACTACGAAGGTGGATGCTATGCCAAGGTTATCAACCTGAGCGAAGAAAACGAACCCGATATCTGGAGAGCAATCAAGCGCGACGCTTTACTGGAAAACGTTGTTGTCAAAGCGGATGGAACGCCCGACTATTCCGACGGCTCAATCACCGAAAACACTCGCGTTTCGTATCCCATCTACAATATCAACAAGATAGTGCTACCTTCAAAAGCGGGACATGCAAGCAAAATCGTGTATCTTTCCGCTGACGCATTCGGAGTTTTGCCTCCCGTTTCGATCCTCGACGATGCGCAGGCCAAATATCATTTCCTCTGCGGTTATACATCGAAACTTGCAGGAACGGAACGCGGTATTGTTGAACCGCTTCCCTCGTTCTCGCCTGCTTTCGGCGAAGCGTTCCTCACTCTGCACCCCACAAAATATGCACAGACTCTGGGCGGCAAAATGCAACAGCACGGAGCCAAAGCCTATCTCGTCAATACGGGATGGAACGGTACGGGAAAACGTATCTCACTGAAAGATACGCGCGCAATTATTGATGCAATTATTGACGGCTCAATAGAAAAGGCAAAAACCGTAAAAATACCGGTTTTGAATCTCACTGTTCCTGAAAAGCTGGATGGCGTTTCCGACATACTTGATCCGAGAAGCACATACAAGGATGTTGCCGAATGGGAAAAGAAAGCAAAAAGCCTTGCTGAAAAGTATATCGCAAACTTTAAACAATATACGGATACTCCGGAAGGCAAAGCGTTGATTAACGCAGGTCCTTATTTGTAAATTTTTGAAATAATTAAATTTTGACGAAGCCGCTTTTCTCTGCAAAGCGGCTTTGTCTTTTCTTTCTGACGTATCAACGTTTACAGCCTTATCCCTGCAATTTGTCCGTTTGCACATTTGTCACTACATTTGCGAATTATTTAGAAAGTAAAATATTCAAACATGCGATTGATTATGAATAAAATAAAAATACAACAATATAGGAGCGCCTGAGAAGAACGTACTGTTATGACAAAGTTTACTGTTTTTATATATAGATATTTCAATACTCACAAGACTGTGTTTTACAGCATCCTGCTTTTATCGACAGCATTTTTTGCATGGTCGGGCTTGAAAATCAATTTTGCGGAAGACATCACCCAGCTTCTCCCGTCGATTGAAGAAAAGGGCGTTGAAAAATTTGTGTTTGCCAATCTGAAAGTCAAGGATAAAGTGTTTATCCTGTTCAATTCAAGGACAGGGGACGCCACTCCCGACGATTTGATACAGGCCTGTGACGATTTTTCAGAGCTGCTGATTGAAAAAGACATTGCCAGCAGTTTGATAAACAGCATATTTTATCAGGTCGAAGAAGAAGTGATTCAGGACGCCATTGCGTTTCTCTACGAAAATGCGCCTGTATTTATCGACGAATCACAGTATCCGCTGCTGGATTCGCTGTTGAGCAAAAAACAGCTTGACCATCAAATGGCCGAAAATTATAATACCATAACTTCGACCGCCGGAATGGCATATAAAGACGTAATCACACGTGACCCGATTGGCTTGCGGAATATTTTCCTGTCGCAGGTCGGCAACTTCGGGCTTGGCGGAAACTACGTGCTGTACAACGGACATATATTCACTTCGGATACTACTGTAGCCGTGGCGTTTGTGGCGCCCAACTTCAAAACTCTGGATTCAGGGCTTTCAACACGGTTTGTAGAGATATTGCAGCGCGCAGTCAAAGAATATACAAAACAAAATCCCGAAATAGAAATACTTTACCACGGACAGCCGGTACTGAGCGTCAGCAATGCCGCACGGATAAAAAAAGACCTGCTGCTCACCGTTTCCATTTCCCTGATCGTGATACTCGTACTTCTAATCGGCTGTTTCAAAAATAAGTCCACCTTATTTTACCTGCTGGCGCCAATCATCTACGGAGTGCTGTTTGCCATGTCGGTGATGTATTTCATCAAGGGAAGCATGTCCGTTATGGCTCTGGGCATCGGGGCAATCATCATGGGCGTTGCATTCAGTTACTGTCTGCACATTATTGCTCACTACAAATATGTTGGCGATTCGGAAAAAGTGCTGGAAGACCAGACTACTCCTGTCATCCTGGGCGTGCTGACCACCATCGGAGCGTTTATGAGCCTGATGCTCACCAAATCGGAACTGCTGCACGATTTCGGACTGTTTGCTTCGCTGGGATTAACGGGCACCACAATATTTGCCCTGCTGTATATGCCTCAATTTTTCGGGCCGAAGACCGGCAGAAAATCGGAAAAAGCCTTTAGACTGCTGGAAAAGATAAATTCATACCCGATGGAAAAACAGATATGGCTGATTGCCGTCATACTGATAGTCAGCGCAATTTGTTTCACCGTTTCAGACAATGTACAGTTCGATTCCAATTTGCGGCATATCGGCTACAATAACAAGCAGCTTGTCCGTTCCCAGAATTTACTCGCCTCGAAAACAGCAGAAAATCAATCGACCTTCTATTTTGCCACGATTTCCGAAAATCAGGATTCGGCGCTGATTTTCAACCATACGCTTTGCGGAAAATTAGAGGATTTAAAGAATAAGGGCGAAATAGCCGGATATTCAGCCTCGTCGAACATATTTATCTCGACAGGAGAACAGATATCGCGCATAAAACACTGGAACTCATACTGGACAGAGGAGAAAAAGAATGAAGTAAGGGAAAACGTCACCGCCGCCGGAGCCGGATACAAGTTTTCGCCGGATACATTCATCCCGTTTTTCGATATGCTTGATGCCGGATATGAACCTGTATCGCTGTACGATGCGGAAATCATTCCCAGCGCCATTTTGAGTAACCTGATTGAATATACCGACAACAGTTATCTCGTATTCACTCCCGTGCGCATGAACAAGGAAAAATTGCTGGACATAGGAAACAAAGTGAGCGCCGACAGCAAAAATCTGGCAGTCATCGACCCGATATACTACGCTAACAATATGATCAAATCCATTCACCGCGACTTTAATACCACGCTTACGGTATCATCCCTGTTCGTTCTGCTGGTACTGCTGATTTCACTGAGAAGCTTCGTTCTGGCAATGCTTGCTTTCATGCCGATGGCGCTCAGCTGGTACATCGTTTTGGGTGTTATGGCGATTTTCGGTTTGGAATTTAACCTGATAAACATCATTATCTCAAGTTTCATATTTGGAATAGGAGTCGATTACAGTATCTTTATAATGGACGGACTGTTGGCCAAGTACCGCAACAAACGGCAATCCCTGCTGATATACCACAAGACCGCTATATTTTTCTCGGCAGTCATATTGATTATCGTGATACTGTCCCTGTTTTTTGCCGTTCATCCGGCGATTAAATCCATCGGAGTAACCACTCTTATCGGAATGACCTCTACGGTATTGATAGCATATTCGCTACAGCCGTTTTTGTTCTGGCTGCTGATTACCCGTCGAGTAGAAAAAGGAAAAACGCCCATACTCGAAAAATGGGCGCGAAACAGGCAGCAAACTGATATCGAGCAATGAAATACGACGTAATTATAATCGGAAGCGGATTGGGTGGACTGGAATGTGGATACATTCTGTCGAAAAAAGGCTACAAAGTCTGTATCCTGGAACAGAACGCGCAAATCGGAGGATGTCTGCAAACGTTCCGGCGAGGTAAATCCGTGTTCGACACCGGTTTTCACTATGTCGGAGGGCTTGACGAAGGGCAGTCGCTGCATAAACTGTTCGGATATTTCGATTTGCTTGACTTGCCGTGGCATAAATTAGACAGAGATGCTTTTGCTGAGGTCATTATAGCTGGAAACCCGTTTTTTCTCGCCTCGGGACACAAACGTTTTGCTGACACTCTTGCAGTGGATTTTCCTCATCAGAGACGACAGCTTGAGGCTTATACGGATTTTTTGAAGCAAATAGGAGATAATATTTTCGACAGCTTTACCGGGGATTTCGGAAATTCGACACTGTTTGAAAGTTCGGCATACATGTTCCTGCAACAGACTATAGACGACCCTCTTTTACGTAATATACTTTCGGGTGGCTCGCAGACAATGGAGCTGTGTTCAAACAAACTGCCGCTGTACGTTTTCGCACAGATCAATAATTCCTTTATCCAGAGTACGTGGAAACTGAAAGGCAACGGCTCGATGATTGCCAACAAACTCGCCGACTTCATCCGCGCAAACGACGGTAACATTATCACAAAGGCAAAAGTCTCGCAGCTAATCGAAACGGATGGCAGAATCAGCGCCGTGAACTACAATGAAGAAGAGCAGATATCAGGCACATACGTTATTTCAAATATACATCCGGCACAGACGCTGGCGCTGATTCCCGAAAGCCGACATATCCGGCGGATGTATCGCAACCGTATTTCGTCCATTCCAAACACATTCGGCATATTCACCGTACATCTTCAGCTTAAGGAATCTGTACTGCCATATTTGAACAGAAATATTTTTGTTTATAAAAACAACAGTATCTGGGACTGTGAAATATCCGGCAAACCGGAGGAAACAGCTTCCTTATTAATCAACTATAAAGTTCCATACAAAGGCGCTTACACAGACAACATTGACATTCTTACTCCGATGTACTGGGACGAAGTTGCCCGGTGGTCGGATACTGCCGCAGGAAAGCGGGGCGATGACTACGAGGTGTTTAAACGGCAAAAAGCAGAATCATGCATCGAACTGGCTTCGAC
>JAISDK010000035.1 GCA_031264875.1 Prevotellaceae bacterium | reverse complement strand
AGCCTTGCTTTTAACACGACGTAGTCTGGAGACTACGCCGAGCGAAGGTACTTTTGTGAAATGTCATCATGTGGCTTAAAAAACCGGATTTTCATGACAGCGGGTCATCGACCCGCGGTTGGGGCGGGGCTTGCCCCCGCCCTTTGCCCCCCGCCCTTTGCCCCCGCCCTTGCTATCCGACGTTGAGCGTCGATAACAGTCCTGCCTTTGACTGCGTCGAACTTACGTTTCAGGGCGGGGGCAAAGGGCGGGGGCAAGCCCCGCCCCTACCACGGGTCGATGACCCGCGGTTATGAAAAACCGGCTTTTCAAGCATATAATGATATCCCACAAAAAGTACTGCGTAACATCAGTAAATAACATATAACCCATGTTACGCACTTCGCCGTATCCTATCTCCCCCAGTCGCTAAAGCGACTGGGCGCGCGTTATACCACGCTCGGTGTGAAATAGTGAGATACAAATGTAGCTATTCTTCGTGTCTTATGACGCCGCAGGTGTCTGAGGTCGATAGCCCCGAACAAGCGCAGCGCAGTTCGGGGTATCGCACGTCTATTCTACACAACTCCGCAAGGAGTTGAACTGCTTCGCAGTTCTGATTGGGATTAGACGGTTTACCCCGAACTGTGCTGCGCTTGTTCGAGGTTATCCATTTGAAACTCCTTGCGGAGTTTAACCGAAATAATGACGCAATTCACAAAACTATCCCGTGAGTAGTATAATTTTAAATTCAAAGGAATGAATAATCGATTGTTTGCCAATCCGGCAATTGTAGTTTTTATATCACAATTTTAGTCTGCGCACAATATATGCAATCCGCAGGGGAAAAAAATTTGGAAAAAGATTATTTGGTATATCTTTGCGCGAATTTTAAAAAAGTAAAGTAACAGATGTCAAGGGTAATAAAATTCCGAAAAGGGCTTAATATTAAGCTGAAAGGTTCTGCCGAAAGAGTGTTGAGCACAGCAACGGCGTCTTCGACATACGCAGTAAAGCCGGCAGATTTTCATGGCCTCACGCCCCGGCTATGCGTAAAGAAAGGCGACGAAGTGAAAGCCGGAACACCCGTTTTTTTCGATAAGTACAGACCTGAAATACAGTTTGTATCGCCTGTAGGCGGCACAGTTGAAGCTATAGTCAGAGGAGATCGCCGCAAGCTGCTTGAGATACTCATTAAGCCCGACACACAAAACGTGCAGGAAAAATACACAATTACAAAAGAATTGCTGAACAGCAGAGAACAAATCATTGAACTGATGCTGAAAGCAGGTTACTGGCCGTTTGTAATACAGCGTCCTTACGGGATAATCGCCAATCCTGCCGACAAGCCCAAATCCATATTCGTATCCGGAATCGACACGGCGCCTTTAATGGTGGACATGGCCTTTCTCCTTTTGGGACAGGAAGAATATTTCCAGACAGGCATTGATATTCTATCTAAACTGACTGATGGAAAAGTTTATCTGGGACTTGACGCCGACGATTCGGCATCGAAGCTGAATAAAATCACAAATGCGGAAATAACGCTGTTCACAAGCAAGCATCCTGCCGGAAACGTGGGAATCCAGATTCATCATATCGACCCGATAAACAAGGGCGACATCGTCTGGACAGTCGATGCACAGCATGTGGCTATGCTGGGACGGTTTTTCACAACAGGAATATACAGCGCCGAAAAAATAATCGCCCTTTGCGGCTCCAGGGTAAAACGTCCGCAATATTACAAGATTATAACCGGAACTTCGATAACGGCGTTCGACAATCTGATTGACGGCAGCGAAAATGCAAGATACATCAACGGCGACGTGCTGACCGGCACAAACATCGGAAAGGGCGGTTATGCAGGATTTTACGGCAACAGAATTTCCGTTATCCCCGAAGGCGACAAATACGAGTTTCTGGGATGGGCAATGCCGCGGCTTAAGAAATTCAGCATTTCAAAATCCTATTTTTCATGGCTGACGCCAAACAGGTTGTACGACCTGGATACAAACCTGAATGGAGGAGAACGCGCTTTTGTCGTTACAAATCAGTACGAAAAAGTTTTACCTATGGACATATATCCCGTTTACCTGCTGAAAGCGATTTTGGCAGAAGATATTGACAAAATGGAGCAACTCGGCATTTACGAAGTCATTGAAGAAGATTTGGCTCTGTGCGAATTTGTCTGTACTTCCAAAATCGAAGTTCAGGCTTTGCTGCGCAAAGGAATCAATCTGATGATAAAGGAAATGAGTTGAGATACTATCAATCAACAAAAAAAAACGACAACAAATATAATATGAAGTTATTACGTAGATTCCTCGACAACATAAAGCCCTCGTTTGAAAAAGGAGGCAAGTTGAGCAAATTCCATTCTACTTTTGAAGGGTTCGAATCATTTCTCTTTGTACCCAAAACAGTTACTGCCGGCGGCTGTCACATCCGCGACAGCGTGGACATGAAACGCACAATGTCGGTAGTAGTGCTGGCGCTCGTACCCTGCCTGCTGTTTGGCATGTGGAACGTCGGTTTTCAGCATTTTAAATCAGTCGGCGAAGATTCGGCGCTGCTTGCAGCTTTCTGGTTCGGCTTTTTGAAAGTGTTACCGATACTTGTTGTTTCATACGTTGTTGGCCTGGGTATTGAGTTCGCTTTTGCACAGGTTCGCGGACACGAGATAAACGAAGGATTCCTGGTCACAGGAATGATTATACCGTTGATTATGCCTGTCGAAGTTCCACTGTGGATGGTTGCTTTGGCAACAGCGTTTGCAGTCATCATCGGCAAGGAAATATTTGGCGGCACGGGCATGAATATCTGGAATCCGGCTCTTCTTGCACGGGCATTCGTTTTCTTTTCGTACCCCACTCACATATCAGGCGATAAGGTATGGATTGCCGACGCCGACGGATTTTCCGGAGCAACGCCGCTGTCGAATATCGCTGCCGGACTGGATTTGCCTGCAGTCGGCGACATGTTTTTCGGGTTTATCCCGGGTTCGATAGGCGAAACATCGAAACTGGCAATACTTTTAGGCGCAGCCCTACTGATTTTTACAGGCACAGGAAGCTGGAAAATAATGCTCTCCGGAGCCATAGGGACACTCGCAACAGGTTACCTCCTCAACATCATCGGCGGCAATTCGTATATGGAAATGCCACCGTACTACCATCTGTTAATGGGCGGTTTAGCCTTCGGACTGGTATTTATGGCAACCGACCCCGTTTCGTCCTCGCAAACCGAAACCGGAAAATGGATATACGGTTTCATGATAGGCGTTATGGTGGTGACGATACGCGTATTCAATCCGGCATATCCCGAAGGAGCAATGCTGGCTATCCTGCTGATGAATACTTTTGCGCCGCTGATTGACCACTACGTAGTCGCAGCAAACATACGCCGCCGCCTCAAACGTGCCGGACAAAATAAAGTTAATTTGTAAAAAAAATATGAAATGATGAATAGAGACAGTAATGTTTATACGGTTTTATATGCTGCGGTTCTGGTGGTTGTAGTAGCTGCGGTTTTGGCTGTAGCCGCCGGAGCGCTCAAAGAACCACAGGAAAGAAACAGGGAAATCGAAAAGAAGATGAACATCCTGATGTCGGTAGGCAAGGCTTCCGACGTTAATCAAGCGGACGATAAGAATACTTATATCGAAAATGAATACAAAAAATATATCGTGGAAGCGTTTCTGGTAAATGCCAATGGCGTGAAGACTGAAGGCGACGCATTTAACGCCGATTTAAAGGCTGAACTGAAAAAAGCCGAAAAAGAAAGGCTGTTACCCGTCTTTATATGTAACGACAACGGTACCAGGCAATATATCATTCCTGTACGCGGTGCCGGACTGTGGGGCGCTATTTGGGGATATATCTCTCTGAAAGACGATTTCAACACCGTTTACGGCGCTGTTTTCGACCATGCCGGAGAAACGCCGGGTCTGGGCGCCGAAATTGCCGAATCTGATTTCCAGAAACAGTTTTCGGGCAAACAAATATACCGCGACGGAAAATTTATTGCCGTCGAAGTGATTAAAAACGGCAGCGCTCCCCTGAACGATTACAGTGTGGACGGTATCACCGGCGGCACGCTTACAAGCAAGGCTGTAGGCAAAATGCTGTTTGACTGCCTGTCGAATTACACGAATTTTTTTGATGTTCAAAAACAAAACAATTAAGTCATGAGCCAAAAGGAATCTTTATTTTCAGAGAAAAACATCAAGCTGTTTACCGACCCGTTTAATAACGGTAATCCTATAACCGTCCTGGTATTAGGCATCTGCTCCGCCCTGGCAGTAACGGTAAAACTGCAGCCGGCAATAGTAATGGGACTGTCGGTTACAATAGTAACAGGATTTTCGAGTTACATCATATCGCTGTTGCGAAACACTATACCAAACCGTATCCGCATCATTGTGCAGCTGGTTGTGGCAGCTTCGCTTGTCATTCTGGTTGATCAGATCTTGAAGGCATACGTTTATGAAGTGAGTAAGCAATTGTCGGTATTTGTAGGGTTGATTATCACCAATTGTATAATAATGGGACGCATAGAAGCATTTGCCCTGGGAAATAAACCGTGGCCATCGCTGATCGACGGTCTGGGAAACGGCGCCGGTTACGGGATGATTCTGGTGATAGTCGCTTTCTTCCGCGAACTACTGGGTTCAGGCACTTTGTTCGGATTAAGGATTGTTCCCGAATCGTTTTACGTGAAAGCCGGAGGATTCTACGAAAATAACGGCATGATGGTGCTGCCTCCCGCCGCCCTGATTCTTCTCGGCGTAATTATATGGATACATCGCTCTGTAAACAAAAAACTTGTTGAAAAATAATTAAAAAGGAAATCAAATGGAAAATTTAATAGGAATATTTGTACAGTCAGTATTTATCAACAACATGATTTTCGCCTACTTTCTGGGCATGTGTTCATTTCTGGCTGTTTCCAAGAAAGTAAGCACAGCCATGGGGCTGGGCGTCGCCGTTGTTTTTGTACTTCTGATCACTGTACCCGTAAATTATCTGATCAACAAATATCTTTTGCAGGCAGGAGCATTGTCGTGGCTTGGTGGCGAATATGCGGATATTGATCTTGGATTCTTGAGTTTCATCATCTTCATTGCAGTCATAGCATGGATAGTGCAGTTGCTTGAGATGATTGTCGAAAAATTCACGCCGGCGCTTTACAATCAGCTGGGTATCTTTTTGCCCCTGATAGCGGTGAACTGCGCCGTGATGGGAGCCTCGCTTTTCATGCAGGAACGGGAATATTCGTCGGTAGCAGAGGCAACGTCTTTCGGACTCGGTTCGGGAATAGGCTGGATGCTGGCAATCGTCGGCATTGCGGCGATAAGGGAGAAAATGGCTTACTCAAAAGTGCCGCCGGCGCTGAAAGGCCTGGGTATAACGTTTATCGTTACCGGATTGATGGCTATTGCCTTCATGAGTTTTTCAGGTATAGAAATAAAAATAGATTAAAACGAAATAAAATTATGGATAATCTCATGGTAATTACCTCTGCTATCGTAGTTTTTCTGCTGCTTATATTAATACTGGTAGGGCTGCTGCTCTATGCCAAGACAAAACTTTCGCCATCAGGTTCGGTGACACTGAATATCAATGGAGAAAAAGATATTGAAGTGGCGCCGGGTTCGTCGATACTGGCAACGCTGTCGAACAACAAAATTTTCCTGCCCTCGGCATGTGGCGGCGGCGGAACGTGCGGAATGTGCAGATGTCAGGTATTCGAAGGCGGAGGAATTATTTTACCGACCGAAACAGGATTTTTTACCCGTAAACAGCAGCAGAGCAATTGGCGCCTGGGCTGTCAGGTGAAAGTCCGGGAAAATATTAAGATCGGCGTGCCGGAAGAAGTGCTGGGCATCAAAAAATGGGAATGTGAGGTCGTTTCCAACAGAAATGTAGCTACGTTTATCAAGGAGTTTACAGTTAAACTTCCCGAAGGCGAAACCCTTAATTTCAAATCGGGAGGATATATACAGATTGATATTCCACCGTGCGAAGTGGATTTTTCGAAAGACATAGACGTCGAACAGGAATATCGCGAGGACTGGGACGCTTTGAAAATATGGACTCTGAAAATGAAAAACTCCGAAAGCACTTTCCGGGCATATTCAATGGCAAACCATCCTGCCGAAGGAAATATCGTCATGCTGAATATCCGCATCGCTACTCCTCCATGGGACAGGGCTGCCGGCGCGTTTATGAATGTGAATCCGGGGGTCTGTTCATCGTATATTTTCTCGCGCAAACCGGGAGACAAAGTCACGGTTTCGGGTCCCTACGGAGAATTTTTCCTGCGCAACACGGATAACGAAATGATGTTTATCGGCGGCGGAGCCGGTATGGCTCCCATGCGTTCGCATATTTTCCACCTTTTCCATACTCTGAAAACAAACAGAAAAGTTTCGTTCTGGTATGGAGCACGCTCCATGCGCGAGGTTTTCTACGAAGAGGATTTTCTTGCTATAGAAAAGGCTTTTCCGAATTTCAAGTTTACCATAGCCCTGTCGGAACCCAAACCGGACGATAACTGGAAAGGGAAAACAGGCTTTATTCATCAGGTAATATTCGATTCGTATCTCAAAGACCACGAATCGCCGGAAGATATTGAGTTTTACATGTGCGGCCCCCCCATGATGAACTCGGCATGTGTGAAAATGCTCGACAACCTTGGAGTACCCGGCGAAATGATTATGTACGACGATTTTGGAGGATAAACTTTGAATGGAAAAAGTCTTATATTCCACGATTTATTCCGTTATCCAGCGCTTCACTCCCCGTTTTTTTTCGAGAAAATTCCACGCCGATTTTCACGGTTTTTCTGTGGTCGGCGGTATAGGAAATGGCGTAATCTCTGTCGTTAAGTCGTCAAGTTAAGGCTTAATGCTGTCGATTAAAGTCTTTCGCACGGCGTAGTCTCCAGACTACGCCGTGCGAGGCGCAAACCGGTTATTTCATGCCATTTCAGGGCTATTGCCTATAAATCGCTTGTGATAAAATATTGCCGTCAGATTTAGCTGACGGAACTTTTTTAACATCTTGTCTTTGGGCTTTTGTCCTGCATTTTCTTATCCGTCAGCTAAAGCTGACGGCAATACAATCGCTTAAATAATATCTGTTATATCTTGTTTATTTCGCATACCTATATCGCTTCAACGTCTGAATCATGATTTACTTTCATAACTCTTGAGATCTCGTAAATTGTATTGTCGCAATTTTCAAACCCGGCGGTTCAAACCACCGGCTATATTTTATATTGTCACCGTCGAAAACCAGCTTAGCTCGAAGGGCTTGATTTCCATAACCGCGGGTCATCGACCTGCGGTAGGGGCGGGGCTTGCCCCCGCCCTTTACCCCGCCCCTTGCCTCCGCCCCTTACCCCACCCCTGCTATCCGACATTGAGCGTCG
>JAISDK010000019.1 GCA_031264875.1 Prevotellaceae bacterium | reverse complement strand
CGCTCCTCCGATGTCGGCGCTTCCGACGGGAACGGTGAGATTGTGGTCTTTCAGTATCTTGCGCACGGAATCTATACATGCGGCAATTATCGACGGCGATACTGTTCCAATGGTTTCATTGCCTACGGCGATAAGGTCGGGAGCGGGGCTGGTCTGCAGGATTTCCCGCAGTCCCTTAAGCTGTTCCGTATTGTTTCCGGCCTCGCTCGTGATATAAACGCCAATCATCGTCCGCATTCCCGCTGCCTTGGCTATCTTGTTGATGTGCGGAAGCCCGTTGCCGACGGTACCGAATGTCCGAACCCATTTAGCTAATGAGGCTACCGGCGCCATCCTTTCAGCGGTTTCTTTTTCCGAAAGATTATATCCCCAGGATTCTCCGTTCAGAGCCAGCGAAACGTTGATTCCAAACAGCGGAGTGTCGTACGGCTCCTTTGGCATCCAGAGCATTGATGTCGGCTCACTATAGACTCCGTCGATTACCGTCACAGCCTTAACGATCAGCGAACCTTCGGACGGCACGGTAAAGGCGCTGCTGTAGTCTTTTGCTGACAACGATGTTGCAGGGTCGCTTCCGTCCACTGTGTAACGGATGACGCCGTCTCCCTGTGACGACAGTGTGATCGATGTTCCTGCCTCGACAAACCCCGGACGGATACTCGGCTCCGGAGATTTGGCTTTCCATTTCGGGTCGCTTCTGTTGATACTTACTATTTCTCCGAGATATTTGCCTATCATCATATCTGGTGTCACACTGCCGCCAGCGATTCCGGCAAATGTCGCTCTTTCTACCAGATAGAATTTGACTTCCGGAGATGTTGCATCAACTCCACCTGTTATGATATTGATAAAAAAACTACCGGAGGCATCAATCGAATTCAAATAATTGTAGTCGTACGGTTTCACAAAATAGCCGCCTCCTCCGTTCCATGTGGCTCGAAGAATTGCGATAATTGCATACTGATTCGGATCTTCACCCGTCAGTTTCCCCCATTCGACTTTGCCTTCCGCAATTCCTTCCTCGCCTGTTGGAGGAATGTTGGTTATAGTGATTTGGGGGTTCTGTGCCTGCGTTTCGGCAGCGCTTGCGGCCAACAGCAACGTTGCCGCGATAAGTACGTTCTTTAAGAATTTACACGTTTTCATACCAATGCTTTTTTTGAGATATATAAATTTATAATTATGTCATAATGTTACCTATTTTTCTTTCCTGCAATTACTAATAATAAAAAACAATGTGTTTAACCTGATTGCAAATAAATTTCTGCAAAGGTAACAGTTATTTATTATATAGACTGAGAAATAACTGTACCTTTGTCCGGCTTTACAAATCTGGAATAAGACAGTCAAGATTAGTATAGATAGCTGTTATTTATTAATTTATTATCAAAAATATGGTTGCCAATGATTACACCAAGCGAAATACTGAACAAGGCAGGAAAAAAATATAACGAATATCTGCGCTCCCTTGTAAGCGACATTCCGTTTACCGAAATTGTAATTACCGGAAACAAGAAGCCGGGCAACAGTCTTTCCGTATTTCAGCAGGAAATAGCAAGCTTAATCGAAAATTCAAAGGAAAAAAAGGGTTACGGCTACTCTGTGAAATACCGTACTGTCCGCAAGAAAAATCTTGGGACACAGGATATACCAAAGGAAATCAGTTTCCAGACCGAATCCGACTTTCTGAAATACTTGCACAGGGAGAAAGAGGTCGAAAATTTCCGCAAGGACAGTGAGTTAATTCTTTTACAGTTTCCCGAATTGAAAGAATGGATAATCAAGTATCCGGCGAAAGTAATCGGCAATCATTCCCAATGGACAGATTTGTTGAAGGTGTGCAGCTATTTTAAGGCAAATCCCAAACCGGACTTATACATTCGCGCACTGCCAATACACGTCCATACCAAGTTTATCGAGCAGAATAAGTATATTATCAGGGAATTACTTGACATTTTAATTAAATCCCAAACTCGGGCAAATGAACGGGACTTTGAGAAGCGATTTAATCTGAAATACCTCGAAACAACAGTGCGGTTTCGTGTTTTAGACAAAAATATCAGCCGTCAATATTTTTCGGGAATAGACGATTTGAGTATTCCGATCAGTCAGTTTGAACGCTTAAGCCTGCCGGTAAGGAACGTTTTTATTGTAGAAAATCAAACGAATTTGCTCACTGTAGCCCTGACTTTGCCCGAACTGGAGGAAGCAATAGTTCTGTTTGGCAGCGGCTATAAGGTAGAGAACCTGAAAAATACGAAATGGCTTAAAAAAGTGAATTTGTTTTACTGGGGCGATCTGGATATTCAGGGCTTCGAGATTCTATCACGGTTCAGAGGCTATTTCCCGAATACCCAAAGTATTTTAATGAACAAAACAACATTCGACCGTTATTTTGAAAATGCCATAGTTGAAGGAAAATCCAACAAGGTCGTGACATTGAACCTGACAAGCGAAGAACAGGAATTATACGAATTGCTGGAAGCAAATAACTGGCGACTGGAACAGGAAAAAATAGCGCTGGAATATGTAACCGAAATAATTACTGCGAAAATAATGTGAATGGATAGAACTGTCTTTTTGGAATGCTGTTCTACAATCGTTTTTTTGAATTTTTGATTATCCGTTTCACTTCGACAAATACACTCTCTTCCTCCTCGTTTCGTTCAATGGAAGAAAGAATCTTGTAAGCCTCGCGGGCATACTCTATCGCCTTTTTCCTGTCCGGATAAATCCTTTCATAATAATGGCATACATTTGCCGTCATCCTCCCCACAATCGAAATATATCCTTCCCTGTTGGTAGCTGCAAGTTTGCGGAAAATCTTCAGGGCTTCCATCATCGACCGGAAATACTTGTCATACGATTTCGTGTGCAAATATATGTTGGTACAGTTAATCAGGGCTTCTCCCAAATTGCGCACATATATATCCGGAAAATATTCGTTAAGAGTTCTGTACATATCCACCACCTTTTCCCTTTCCCGAATAGCGTCGTCCGATCTGTTAAGTCTCAAATACAGGTCGCCCAGCAGATTTCCGGTTATTGCAAGACCGGGTAACTGTCCAAAAAAGTCCACTTTCTGCACCCGCCTGCGAATCTCCAGTTCCTCATTTACCCTGTCAATCGCCTTTTCGTATTCATGCATGAAATAACAGGCAATCGCAATACTGTGTAGCGTACCGGCGTTCATCTCCAGCGCTGAGTACAAATCATAGTCCATGTTATCCTCCCTGATTTTCAAGGCTTCTTCATATATCGAAAATGCTTTCCCGTATTCTCTCATGCCGACGTAAACAGTAGCCAGCTTGTCCAGTGCATCGGCAAGACGCATGGCGCGCTCAAAGCCGCCATCCACGGCAAGCTCCCGTCGAATTTTCACTGCTTCCTCGAACACGACTGTGGCTGCCGGCAAGTTTTTTTCGATATATATATGATATTCGCCCATTATCACGAGCGCTTCCGACATCCTCGAACAATATTCAGCGTGATTATTTTCACTTAGTTCGGAGTATATCTTCAAGATTTTCCCGGCATACTCAATCGCTTTAGGATAATCGTCATTTCTACTCAATATGATTCCCATTCTCCAAAGGCACTTTGCTTCGTACAGACGTCCCGCTTCTCCTTCCATATTCTGTGATGCGACATACGCGTCGTTCAGCAATTCTAATGCCCATTCCTGTTCATCCGTAATACTCAGACAGGAACCAAATTCATACATGGTATGTACATTGGAGGAGGTCTCCTCTGCCTCATCCAAAAAATTGTAAACATCCTCGCGCCACTGGGGATTATCAGCAAAGGTATAGTGATAAAGCGCCTTGACAACCAGTTCGTATGACCTGTATTTCAGACTGACGCGCGCTTTTTTCTCACGGTCTTCATCCTTCGGCAAACTGTCGTCTTCAAGACTTTCTATCTCCGCGCGTATTTTCGAGACATCCAGAATCTCGTCCATTTCCTGAAATTTCCCCTCATAAAAATAGTCTTCTGCCTGTAACAGAAGTTCCGATTTAAGCGGAACAGTTCTGAAAGTTTCGTGAAGACATTCCGTATATTCTTGCAGTTTTGACATTCGTATCATTTTACCATGCAATTCTTTGCACGGTTCCAGTAGAGATTTCTCATCCTCCACATCTTTCATCTTTTCTCTCAAGCTGATAATCGAACTCTTTATGTGATTAAAATATTCGGATCTTCCCAATATCTGCTCCACTACGATATGCGACGGATCTGTTCTGTTAATTGGACTGTCTGTATTCATTTTATACGATATTTAATTGTTTGTTAATTACAACCGTTTATTGTTTGACGCCGCAAATGTATGAAAAACTTTTTATTTTAGGTACGCGAAATAAATAACATGTAAATGTTTAAACGAAGATTCGGACAACTCTGAAACGCAGTTCAACGTAGTCAAAGAGCGTAATCAGTAGCGTAGAGGCAACGCCCAATGTCGTCAAGTTAAGGGCTGAAAGCCCGATAATCAATAGCATGGGGCAACGCCCCATGAACGGAACGCATCACATTTACCAAGCCCTGCAAGGGCGTAATCCAATGGAACAAA
>JAISDK010000104.1 GCA_031264875.1 Prevotellaceae bacterium | reverse complement strand
GCTGTTATCTTCATAATGATTTTTTTATCTTCGTGATCCAGCTGGGGTTCGAACCCAGGACCCCATCCTTAAAAGGGATGTGCTCTACCTGCTGAGCTACTGAATCCAAAAAAGCGGGACAAAGGTACTGCTTTTTTCATAACCTCCAAATTTTTCTACCGTCATCAATCAGCTTCAGGCAGTATTCTCGTGTTTATATATTTTGGAATAAGCATATTATACTTGTCCTAAAAACTATGACAGTTTTTTATGGGGTGTATTGACCACGTCGAACTTCGTTTCCAAAATGTCGTTTTTTTCATAACCACGGGTCGTGCAGGAAGATAAATCCAGTTATTTACAATACATGAAAATATTTTAATATATTACAACAATTTTTCGTCGTACTTTTGCGTATTAATTATTGTAAATCTATATAATGAAATTCGATGTCAAACGATTATTTTAAGTTCAAACAATTTACTGTTAAACAGGATAAAACGGCGATGAAAGTCGGAATCGACAGTGTGCTTCTTGGTTCGTGGACGTCTGTAAACGGTTCGGGAAAAAATGTGCTGGACATAGGAACCGGTACCGGACTGCTGGCTCTTATGATGGCGCAAAAAATTCCTGAAGCAAAGATAATTGCCTGTGAAATTGATGAAAATGCCTGCGAACAGGCTCGCGAAAACATATCATCGTCAGAATGGGACGAAAGAATTACCGTCATAAACACTGATATACGGGCATATACGCAAAACTCCGAAAAGTTTGACCTGATAATATGTAATCCTCCATATTTCGAGAAATCGTTGAAATCGCAGAACAGCAAAAGAAATTTTGCCCGCCACAACGACTGTCTGCCTTTTTCCGATTTGATAGATTGCGTCCATCGATTGCTTTGCCGCACAGGACATTTTGCGCTGATTGTTCCCGAAGAGAAAGCCGGCTCAATTATCGAACTTGCCGGAGATAAAAAACTTTTCCCCACGCGACGCTTAAATGTTAAGCCAAATGAAAACAAACCGGTAAACAGGGTGATTCTGGAACTGAGTTACATATTGCAGCCGCCGGAAGAAAATACGCTGACAGTAAGAGCCGGAAACGTTTATTCTGCGGATTACAGGGCTATGACAAGGGATTTTTATTTGTGAACTTGTTCAATATCTATAATTATAAACTGAATCTCAGTCCGACGCCCAAACCGAAAGAAACAGGCCATGCGGTTCTTATGCTTTCAGGTTGTCCGTTATCGAAGAAATATCCGACTTGAGGTTCAAAAAACAGTCCCAAGCTCCGGGACAGTTTGTAGGCTACCCCGACCGAGCCGTTGACAGACCATTGCAAGTCTTTCATATTTGTTTTGGATGTAATCTTGTCGCTACGGTCAATATAGGAATAAACGCCTTTTTCCACCATTCCCCCTGCAGAAGCGTAAACATTCCAGTTGGGCTTGGAGACCATGTAAAACACTGCATTCAAAGGTATTCCAAGATAATTCAAATGCTGTGTCGCCGTGTTTTTATTCCATCTGTATTTAGTCGAAAGATACGTGTAGCTCAGTCCGCTTTCGAGAGCCAATCTCGAATTGATATCTTTACGGACTATAAACTTGGCTGATAGCGGTAATCCGTGTTTTGTGTCGGCATTATCGGGTATCATTATTTCGTTTTTATATTTATTCTTAATATAATCTGCCGATTGAGATGAAGCTAACAGAGGCTCCGACATAATTAAATTGGAGTTTTTGTTTGTAACATTCGGCGATTGATAATTTCCGGCGCCAAAACTCATTAAAACGGACCATTTTTTATTGTCGTCTTTGTTTTTGTCAAGCTTTGCCGCCATGTTATTTCTATTGTCCGGCATGGGATCATTCTTTTTATCGTCCGGGTTCCTGTTTACAGGCAAGCTAAGACGCATGTCATTTTCCAGAAATTGAAGTTTCTTCGATGAAGAAAGATTTATCGAAGTACTTGAAATGTTACGCGGTACAAATTTTAACTGTTCTTTTAACGGAGGATCTTCCGGTTGAGGCTCGGGCGTCTCGACTTGAACTACAAGCGTTTCTGTGTTTGCAATGTATGTTGGGACAGAATTTGATTCGGGCTGCGTCTGACTTTCGGGCTTTTCTGTTTGCGTTTCAGGAATTTCAGGAGTTTCCCGTTCCTGAACAAGCGCATTTTCATCTTTCGTTCCGGATTCCCGATTACCGTCGTCTTTTGGCAGGTTTAATGTAATTAACAGTAAAACAGTTGCTGCTGCAACAGCAACGAAACTTGCCGCGATATAAACATATTTAATCCTTCTGCTTTTGATTAAAGATTTCTCTATGGCGTCCCAGTTGCCTGGGTCAACAGGAGTCCTGTAATCCTCAAATGTATCTCGGATTAACTTCTCAAAACCATTGTTAAAATCATTCAACATCAACTAACCTCTTTAATTAATTTCATAATCTTTTGTTGCAATAGAGTTCTCGCCCTTGCGTACTGCGAACGCGATGTTCCTTCGTGAATCCCAAGCATCTCTGCAATTTCTGCATGTGAATATCCTTCTATGGCAAACATATTGAACACTGTACGAAAACCGACAGGCAGTTCTGTTATACACTTCATTAATTCATCTGCCGATATTTTATCAATTGGCGATTCTTCCTTGCTTTCAATATTGAAAGCGACGTCAATATTCATGCTGTGCTTTAAAACATCGTTGTGACGCAGATATTCCAAAGAAGTATTTACAAAAATCTTCCTCATCCATCCAACAAAAGAACCTGTCCCCGAATAGGTATGGATTTTATCAAACAACTTTATGAATCCGTCCTGCAACAAGTTTTGAGCTATATCTCTGTCCTTAACGTATCTTAAACATACAGACATCATTAGAGACGCGTATTTCTCATAAAGTTGTTTCTGAGCACGTATATCTTTCTTTATACATTCCTTTATCAGTTGCTCGTCCATACTATCGCG
>JAISDK010000270.1 GCA_031264875.1 Prevotellaceae bacterium | reverse complement strand
GTCTTGAAAACCGTTGAACCGAGAGGTTCCAGGGGTTCGAATCCCTTTCTCTCCGCTGACAAAAAAAAATATATAAAATGACAAAAATTGCAGTAATTCTTTCGGGTTGTGGAGTATCGGACGGTTCCGAAATACACGAGGCCACTTTGACATTATTGGCAATCAGAAAGGTAGGATGTGATTATTCGATATTTGCACCCGACAGGGAACAGGCAGATACGGTGAATCATTATACCGGAGCTATTATGCAGGAAAAGAGAAATGTTCTGGCAGAATCGGCACGCATTGCAAGAGGAAAAGTATTGCCGCTGTCCGAACTTGATCCTGAAAAATTTATCGCTATCGTTTTCCCCGGAGGATTTGGCGTGGCAAAGAATCTGTCCGATTTTGCATACAGGGGTGAAAATTATTCTGTGATTCCTGAAATAGAAACAATTCTGCTCAGGGCATACAAATTGAAAAAGCCTGTCGGAGTAATGTGCATATCTCCCATTTTGCCTGCCAAAGTGTTCAGAGGATGCAAAATCACTCTGGGAGCAGTTTGCGATGCATCGAAGGCTGTAGAAAAAAACGGGGCAACACATGTTGTAGCCTCTCATGGAGAAACAGTTGTAGATGAAAAATATAAGATTGTTTCAACGCCGGCATACATGCTCGATGCCAGTATTGAGCAGATTGCCGAAAGCGCTGACAATTTGGTGAAGGAATTATTGAAACTTGTTTGAATGCAGATATTCAATGACAGCGAGGGTTACGAAAAACTCCAGGGTCCCGAAAATGTTGAAAAAACAAAGCAGTTAGGCGTTTTATACAAACAAATCATAGAACTGCTGGGCGAAGACAACAACCGTGAAGGCCTGCAAAAAACTCCAAAACGCGTTGCAAGAGCAATGCAGTTTCTCACCCAGGGATATGATATTGACCCTACCGCGGTGTTAAACTCGGCCAAATTCAAGGAAAACTACAAACAAATGGTTCTGGTTAAGGATATTGAAATGTATTCCTTGTGCGAACACCACATGCTTCCCTTTTACGGCAAGGCCCATGTGGCGTATATTCCCAATGAATATATCACCGGACTGAGCAAGATTGCCAGAATCGTCGATGCCTTTTCACGCAGATTGCAGGTACAGGAACGGCTGACGCTGGAAATCCGCGACTGTATTAATAATACGCTGAATCCCTTAGGTGTGGCAGTAGTTATAGAGGCAGCTCACATGTGTATGCAAATCAGAGGCGTACAGAAGCAAAATTCCGTCACGGTTACTTCCGCTTTTACCGGAGTGTTTCTCAAGGATAACCGTACCAGAGAAGAATTTATTCATCTTATCGAAAAAAAAAATAATATATAATCATCTGAAATTAAGAATTAAAATGGCAAGTATTAGAAATTTAAAGAAAGATATCGCCTTTTTGGCAAATGAAGTTATTTCCGACAGCCAACTGTTTATACTGTTTCATCCGAAACAAAATGCTGATGCGGCGTATTCCATTATCGAGGATGCGGTAGAGATGTACAACATCATGTACAGCAGGGCAAATCATCCCGACGGAAAAGACAGCCCGAAACTGGTAAAGCAGCATTACAAAGCTTTGCGTACAGATTTGCTGAATCAGGCAAACAGTCTTTTTGAGCGGATCAGCAAGCTTAAAGATTGATATTTCACAATAATACCGTTATGCAAATCGAAATAATGGACACTACCCTGCGCGACGGGGAACAAACTTCGGGGGTGGCTTATACGGCATCCGAAAAACTGCATATATCGCGCCTCTTGCTTGAAGAGGTGAAAGTTGACCGTATCGAAATAGCTTCGGCGCGTGTTTCGGCAGGCGAATTGAAGGCCGTACAGCAGATAACCAAATGGGCAAGCAAAAATAAACGTCTTGATCAGATTGAAGTCCTGGCATTTATCGACGGCGCCAAATCTATCGACTGGATACGCGATGCGGGGGCAAAAGTGGTGAACATACTGAGCAAGGGATCTCTGAAACATCTTACAGGCCAGTTGCGCAAATCTCCGGAAGAACATGTCTCGGATATACGCAAAATCGCTGACGTTCTTGCAGAATCGGGTATGAAAGCCAATCTCTACCTTGAGGATTGGAGTAACGGCATGCGACATTCCAAAGGCTATGTGTTTTATATGATCGAACATTTGAAAGATACGCCGATACAGCGCATTATGTTGCCCGATACGCTGGGAATACTTTCTCCCGACGAGGTATCCACATATTGCAGGGAGATGTGCGGACGATATCCGGATATTCATTTCGATTTTCATGCGCATAACGACTATGACCTCGCTGTTGCCAATACTCTGGCGGCAGTGAAAGTAGGGGTACAAGGTATCCATGCCACCGTTAACGGACTTGGCGAACGGGCGGGAAACACTCCGCTGGCAAGTATTGTGGCTGCTGTTAAAGACCATACCGGCAGAGAAATGAACGTTAACGAAGGTAAACTGACTCTTCTGTCGAAAATGGTGGAGACATTTTCGGGAATACGGATACCTGCAAACAAGCCGGTTGTCGGGGAAAATGTCTTTACGCAGGCCTGTGGCGTACACGCCGACGGCGATAACAAAAACAAGCTGTATTACAACGACCTTCTTCCCGAACGCTTTGGCAGAGTCCGCAAATATGCGCTCGGAAAAACATCGGGAAAATCGAATATCCTTAAGAATCTTGAAGAAATGGGTATTCCACTTGATTCCGAAGCGATGCAGCTTGTTACTAACCGTGTGATTGAACTGAGCGACCGTAAGGAGAATGTGACAGCGGAGGATTTACCGTATATTATTTCCGATGTTTTGCAAAATGAGGGCGTTGAACAGAAAATAAAAATATGCAACTATTCTCTTGGCGTTGCACGGGGGCTGAAGTCGGTTGCTACGCTAAGCATTGAAATCAATGGTAAATGCTACGAGGAAACCGCAGCCGGCGACGGACAGTACGACGCTTTTATGAATGCTTTACGGAAAATTTACGCTTTCCTGAACATGAATCTGCCCAAACTGACGGACTATGTGGTCACTATACCGCCGGGAGGTAAAACGGACGCTTTGGTCGAAACGGTTATCACGTGGCAGGATGGCGACAGAGAATTTAGAACCAGGGGACTCGACCCCGACCAGACTATTTCGGCTATACAGGCTACTGTCAAAATGCTGAATGTTGTAAAAAAACTGTAGTTGATAACTTCATGCAGTTCCCCATTAAGGGATACAAAATAAATAAAATGTAACAGTTTCAGGATACTGCGTATTTTGAAATTGTCCGTAGGACATCCATATCAATAGCAAACCGTTTACCTCCCACCACAAGCCTTTTAAGGCTTGCACGCGAGTGTAAATACTGGGATTGTTTCATATGATCGGGTTATGAAGTAGAGACGCGATGCATCGCGTCTCTACTTCTAACGGAGTTGTGGTATATGTATTGCCATGTTTCTATTGATATTCATCCCCGACGGGGATTTGAAATGTAGAATTTTGTCGTACACTGTTTGCCGAATATGCGGATTGTGTTGGGAAACTTCGTTCAGTCATTAAATCGGCGACATTGAACATTTACATGTTATTTATTTCGCATCTCTAAACCTGAGTTCGGGATAAGCAAAATAAAAAAAAGAGTAAAAAAAATGGGGTAAATATCAAATAATTTTACTATCTTTGCAGCTGAATATAAAACAATTAACAG
>JAISDK010000215.1 GCA_031264875.1 Prevotellaceae bacterium | reverse complement strand
ACCATAAATTCTTTCAGAATATCGTTCTGTATGGTTCCGCTAAGCTGTTCCAGAGTGCAGCCCTGTTCCAGACCTGCAACGATATAGAACGCCAGGACGGGAAGCACAGCTCCGTTCATTGTCATCGACACCGACATTTTATCCAGTGGAATCTGGTCAAACAGTATCTTCATGTCTTCCACACTGCAAATGGACACTCCGGCTTTCCCGACGTCGCCGACTACACGTGGATGATCGGCATCGTAGCCGCGGTGGGTAGCAAGGTCGAAAGCTACCGACAGTCCCTTCTGTCCCGCAGCCAGGTTTCGCCGGTAGAAGGCGTTGGATTCTTCGGCAGTGGAAAATCCGGCATACTGGCGTACTGTCCACGGGCGCATAACGTACATTGTGCTGTACGGTCCCCGCAGATATGGCGGTAATCCGGCTGCATAGTTCAGATGCTCCATTCCTTCGAGGTCTTCGGCGCTGTATATGCTTTTGACATGAATTTGTTCAGGCGTCATGAATCCTGACTGTGTTTGCTCGCAGCAGCAGGCTGTCGGGGCGGGGCTGTCGAATGATATATTTTTATATTTCGGTCTCATTATAATTTACTTAATTCCTAATTCCTGTTGATATTCTTTCAATGTTTCCAGAACATTTGATCTGACGTTTATGAAGTGACTGATGCCCTTAGCTTCCAGATCGGGTCTGCAGGCAGGGTCTCCGGCTACTACTACAATGGCTTTTCCTGCAATTTTTTCGTTGATTACAGGAACGGCGTCGGCATATTCGTCGTCCGAACTGCAGGCCACAACTATGCCTGCGCCGGCTTTCAATGCAGCTTCAACGCCTTCGTTTATATCGGCAAAACGGTTATTGTCCCGCACTTCGAAGCCTGCAATGGCAAAGAAGTTGCACGAAAATTGCGCTCTCGCCCTGCACATCGACAGGTTGCCGAAAGTCAGCATGAAAGCCACGGGAACACTGTCTTGCTTTTCGGTTTTCATTCTAAGTTTCTCGAACGCTTCCGCTCCACGGTATATTTTGATCGGTTCGGCAATTTTTTCGCCTTCGTGCCTGTTTCCACAGCAATGGCAGGATTCGGATGTCTGTTCTTCGAGAACTTTTTTATCCAGCTTTTCAGTAAAATTGGGATATTGATTTGTTCCAAGCAGGATATCCCGGCGAATGGCGATGTTCAGGTTTTTTTTCCGGGCTGCAGCTTTTACAAGCTCCTGTATAGCGCCTTCTTTCATAGCGGCGATGTATCCGCCTTTTTCTTCGGTTTCGGTGAAGAGTTTCCATGCTTCGTTTGCGATGGATGCGGTCAGGTTTTCTATATAGTATGAGCCGGCGGAAGGATCGGTAACACGGTCTAAATACGCTTCTTCCTTAAGCAGCAGCTGTACGTTTCGGGCTATGCGGCACGAAAATTCATCTTTCGGAGCATACGGGGTATTGAATGGAGTAACTTCCAGCGAATCAACGCCCGCCAGCGTTGCCGACATTGCTTCCGTTGTTCCTCTCAGCATGTTTACATAAGGGTCGTATATTGTCTGATTCCATTCGGATGTTACAGCATGTATTTTTATCCCCGCTAAGGAATCCGAACCTCCGTAATTTTTAACGACTTGCGACCAGAGTAAACGCGCTGCCCTGAATTTTGCCATTTCCATGAAATAGTTTGGCCCTGCTGCAAAGGTAAATCTCATGCGGGGAACTATTTCATCGACGGCTAATCCCAAATCGGTCAGTTGAGACAGGTACTCGCTACCCATCGACATGGCGAATGTGAGTTCCTGAACTATTGTCGAACCGGCATTATGATATATGTAGGGACTGACGCCGATTACCCGGTATTTGGGAAGCGTTTTGCCTGTTTCAATCAATGACTTTGCGGTTGCGAAAGCGCTTTCCTGGCAGAAATTGCCTTCGAGAGTCAGTCTGCGCAACGGATCGTAGTCGATAGCGCCTTCTATTTCGGCGACATCCCAGTTTTCGGATTTGACTTTTGCAATAACCTGCTGAAGGGTTTTCAGCGCTCCTTTACAGCAAGGTCTGAAATTGAAATCAATATATGGAAATACAATGTTTTTGGTTAAAACATTGAAATCTTCGTCCGACAGTCCTTCGCCTCTAATACGGTAGGTTATGGAATCAACGCCTTTCATTAGAATCGACAGTATCAGACGGTTGTCCTCAGAGATGCCTCTGCTGTCGGGTTCGATTGACTGCGATACTTTCCATTTATTATCACGCCGTACACCCCTGACATAGGGATATTCCCCGGGAGCATACTTTAAATGCTGCAAATTTTCGAGATCTGCAGCATTGTAAAACGGTCGAACATTTAAACCTTCAGGCGTTTTCCAAACTAATTTCTTTTCATAGTCTGCGCCTTTCAAATCTTTAGTAATAACCTCATTCCACTGTTCTGTTGTTATAGATGGAAATTCGGTAAATAAATTCTGATTCATATTCAAAACTACTATTTTATACAATTTTGCGGCGACAAAGGTAGCAAAAAAAACTAATGTGCAAGTTAAGCAAAACAGGGTAAATAGCTTATCCTGTTTGGCCTTTTTTTATTTCATCCATGCAAAATTAACTACATTTGCACTAAATTTTAAAATATTAAAAAGATGATGACTATAAGAAAATTGCCTATTGGCATACAGGATTTTGAAGATTTACGGACAAACGGTTATCTGTATGTGGACAAGACAGAATATGTTTACCGTTTGGCGACCATGGGAAAACCCTATTTTCTCGGACGTCCCCGCCGTTTCGGGAAAAGTCTCTTTCTGTCCACTCTCAAAGCGTACTTTGAGGGGAAAAAGGAACTTTTCGAGGGACTGGCGATTGCGGAACTGGAAAAGGAATGGACAGAATATCCTGTTTTTCATATCGACATGAATGTCGAAAGTTATATCAACCT
>JAISDK010000211.1 GCA_031264875.1 Prevotellaceae bacterium | reverse complement strand
GCAGAAACCGGCTTTATTCGCGATAATCTGGAAAAAATATTCCGGCTCTGTGAAATTCTACAGTATTTAAATGAAAATAAACCGTTTGCCGAACACCTGGCATTGAAAGGCGGCACAGCAATCAATTTAACAGTTTTCGATATGCCGAGACTGTCCGTCGATATTGATTTTGACTTTTCCAAAGAATGTAATCGGGAGGAAATGCTTGAAATACGGACAAATATCAATGAAAATCTGCTGAATTTCATGTTTGCGCAAGGCTATGCACTGAGTCCCAACACTAAAAATCCCCATTCACTTGATTCATGGGTATTTTACTTCCAAAATTCTGCCGGAAACAGGGACAGTATCAGCATTGAAATAAACTACTCCATGCGAAACCATATCTTTCCAATTGAAAAAAAGAAGATAAATATTGAGTTTTTAAACATTGAATGTGAAGTAAATACATTATCAACGCTCGAATTGTTCGGCTCGAAGATCAAAGCCCTGATTGAACGTACTGCCGCAAGAGATTTGTACGATGTTCAAAACATGCTTAAATACAATATGATTCAAACAGATAAACAGGATTTGCTTCGCAGAACCGTAGTTTTTTATCTCGTCACAGGCGCAAAGCGGAAAATAGAATTGCCATTTAACTTTGAAAGCATCAGCAGTTTGAAATATAATCACATACGAGCCAATCTCATTCCTGTATTGAGGAAAAGCGAACATTTTGATTTTGAGGCAGCCAAAATAGCAGTCAAGGATTATCTTACTAATCTGATGGTATTAACAGACAACGAAAAGCTATTTATTGAAAATTTCAATCATGGCGTCTATCAGCCGGATTTATTATTTGAAGATGAAGATATTATTGAACGCATCAAAAAACATCCGATGGCTGTGTGGAGAACAACTATGCGCCTCGCAAAATTGCTAATTTGAAATACATCCCAACAAAAATATCTATTTTTGCATTTTCGATGTCAAATCGGTCAGATATTAAAAATATGTTTACATGAAAACAAACGTTAAAATCAAGTGTGGCAATACGGGTACAATGCATGAATACCCCGCCGGAACTACTCTGTATGAAGTTTATAACGACGTCAAGCCACAACTCTCATCGTCGGTTATAGCCGCGATAGTAAACAACGAGCTTAAAGAGCTGTCGTATGAGCTGTATAATCCTAAAATTGTAGAATTTATAGACATAAGCCATCCCGACGGAATGAACACGTACATCCGGTCGCTGACTTTTCTGCTTCAAGTGGCAGTGAAACACGTTCTGCCGAATCGCAGGCTTTCCGTACAACATTCTGTATCCAACGGGCTTTACTGCGAAATCACAAATGAAAAGCAGATTCTGGAAATTTCCGAGATAAACGAACTTGAGGCTTACATGAAAGACCTTATAACAAAAAACTTGATGTTTACCAAGACAAAAATACCCACTTCCGAGGCCATTGAACTGTTTCGCAGCAGCGGATATGTAGAAAAAGCTTTGCTGCTGGAAACCGGAGGACGATGTTTTACTTCGGTATATTGGCTAAACAGTGTTCCCGACCATTTCTACGGGCCTCTGGTTCATTCCTCCGGCTGTTTAAAGAAATTCGGTTTGTGCGCTTATTACCAGGGCATTTTACTGATGTTTCCAAAACCCGACAAGCCTGATACCTTACAGGAATATGTGATACAGAACAAAATGCTGCAAATATTCCGCGAACATAAAGAATGGAACGAGATACTGGGTTCAAAATCAATTGGAACGATAAACAAAGCCATACAGAGTGGACGCACTGCAAACCTCATTCAGGTGGCCGAAGCCCTTCATGAAAAGAAATATGCCCGGATAGCCGACAAAATCGTGGAAAAAAAATCGCAAATCGTCTTTATTTCAGGTCCCTCGTCGAGTGGAAAAACAACGTCGGCAAAACGCATCGCCGTGCAGTTGAGGGTAGCAAAAAAACGTCCCCATATCATTGAGATGGACAACTATTTTGTGGACAGAAACGATACTCCCAAAGACGAAAACGGCGAATACGATTTTGAATCTCTCCATGCAATAGATGTCAAACTGTTTAATTCCCACCTCAATGACCTGCTTGACGGGAAAGAAGTGAATCTCCCGCGGTTTGACTTTATTTCGGGTACGCGTAAATTCCACGATGACGACAGAATTAAAATCGACGAAAACGACATACTTATAATAGAAGGAATACATGGATTGAATCCGGAACTGACAACGGTTTCCGAAGACAGAATTTTCAGGATATACGCTTCGGCGCTTACTTCCGTGTCGATTGACGAAAACAACAGAATCCCCACTACCGACAACCGGCTTATTCGACGGATAATTCGCGACGCTGCAACACGCGGATATTCAGCCACCGACACAATAAGGCGCTGGCAAAGCGTGCGCAGGGGTGAAGACCGGAATATCTTTCCCTATCAGGAAAACGCCGATATAATGTTCAACTCCTCACTGGTTTACGAACTGTGCGTACTCCGAAAACATGTTGAACCGCTTTTGAGAAAAGTTTCCCCTTCCAGTCCGGAATATGTTGAAGCCCTGCGGCTACTGAAATTTATCGACTATTTTGAAAACGTTGATGCCAAAGACGAGGAAACCATACCTCCAACATCAGTTCTCCGGGAATTTATAGGAAAAAGCAGTTTCAATTATTAATTGTTCATTGTTCATTGTTAATTGTTCATTGTTAATTGTTAAAGTGACTGCATATGAAGCCAAAACGTTTGAAAAAAAAGTCGCTGCCCTTATTTGTACAGTTTGTAAGGGAATGGTTTACATTTAGCAGTTCCGACAGAACGGGTATTGCAGCTTTGATTGTTATATTGCTCTTTGTCATTATACTTCCCCGTTTTTTCAGGAACGGCGAAATTGCCGACGTCGACATGGCGCGCCTTAAAAGGGAGATGGATATGTTTCTTGCCGAAATGGAAAAGCAAACGGCTAAAAACAAACCGGATACGGTTTTCATGTTTGACCCGAATGTAACGGATTCCGCTTCGCTGGTTCTTCTGGGTTTTTCGCCGCAACAGGCGAGAATCATTATAAATTACAGAAATAAAGGCGGCAAATTCTACAGCAAGGAAAATTTCGGTAAATCGTTTGCCGTATCCGAAGAAATGTACTCGCGTCTGTACAATTATATAGACATCAAGCAGGAATCCGGGAAAAAGGGAAAAATTGCAGATAAAAACAGCGAAGTGAAAGAGAACAGGGAAATTGCGAAAGTTGAGAAAAACAAAGAATCGAACAGCTCCGGTAAAAAAACATACACCGTGGAACTTAACAGCGCGGATTTTGACGAACTGCAAAAGTTTCGCGGCATAGGCGAATACTATGCAAAAAAAATTGTGGAATACCGCGACAGGCTCGGCGGATTCTACAAAGCCGAACAGCTCATGGAAATCAGGGGAATAGATTCCATCCGTTTCGAAATGTTCCGCAATCAGATTCTCATTGACACGTTGCACATCCGGCGAATAAAAATAAATGCCGTTACGGAAAACGAGCTTGCTCGGCATCCGTATATCAACAATTTTACTGCAAAAGCCATAATCGGATACCGCAAATTCAAGGGAACAATAACTTCCTCCGGCGAAATGATCAGGGAAAAGGTGATTACAGAAAAGCAGCTTGAAAAAATAGCTGCATATATCGACTACCAATAAAAAAAAGACAGGCTGGGAAGCCTGCCTCTTTCTAACCTAAAAAACTTAACCTATGAAAAACCAACTTTCGGGCGCAAAGGTAATGCGTAATTTTTAGAATCCAAATCTTTTTTGAAAAAAAAGTTTTATCATTCCCTCGAATCATCCGTTAATCAATGTTTAACGTAAGCTTTGCAATCTTAATTTCGTTACTGTCGCCAGTATTTTTTCCCCGTACATCCGACAGTTTTATAGCGTCAAAGTAGTCTTTTCGCTCTGGATTTATTTTGACCTGCGTCAATTTTATCACCATATTCAGGGGTGTTGCTCCCACGTCGTTGGAAAAAAAAGTACCGATACCGTAAGTATCGTGTATTCTGTTTGCCACATGTTTTTTTATCCTTTCGACTTCCTCGACATTAAGCGAATCGCTGTAAACTATTGTTTTTGAAGTGGGGTCGATCCTGTTTTTCCTGTAAAATTCGACTACCCGGTCGGCAAACTCTATGGGATTGCCGCTGTCACAGCGTACCCCGTCGAACAGTTTGGCATGTTTCAGTCCGAACGAATTGAAAAACATGTCGGAAGTGTAAGTATCCGTAAGAGTTATACCCAGGCTTCCCTGAAACACATCTACCCAGGCTTCAAGAGCTTTAGACGTCGCCCCCCTGTAGCCGTATATCGCACCGTGATACATAAACCATTCGTGAGGCATTGTTCCGATAGGAATAGTATTGTGCTTCATAGCCAGATATACATTGCTGGTACCTTTGAAATTGTTGCCCGAATTTTCTTTCAGAGTTTTTACCGCCATGTCATGAACATCGAATGAAAATCTCCGGCGCGTACCGAAATCGGAATAGTCGGCATTCAGTCTTTTAAGATTTACTGCTTTGTCAACTGTTTTACTTATATAATTTCCGTCAGGAGAAATGCCACGCATCCTGAAGTACAGTTCGGAAATCATAGCCATTAACGGCACCTCCCACAATACAGTTCTGTACCAGTATCCCTCTATCAGTATATCGAGTTTTCCTCCTGTTTGAGATATTGTTACTTCATCGGGATTATAAGTATATCCATCCAGAAAATCAATAAAGACAGGGTCGAAGAAGTAACAGCGTTTTTCAATAAACTGTTTTTCCTGTTTCGAGAGTTTCAGTTGGGACATGTTTTTCACCTCTGCCTTCAATGCTTCGGCAAAACCTTCGGGGAAATCTGTTTCTCCCCTGTTGAAAAAACGGTAGCGAACCATCGCGTTTGGATACAGTTTCTGTATTGCCAGCATGACCGAAAACTTATATAGGTCATTATCCGTAAAATATTTTATAATCATATAGATATCTGCTTTTTTAATATTAAAAACAGTCGCAAATGTAATACTTTTTTATTTATGAATGTAGCCGAACTGATCATTCGAGCATATTCCAAACAGTCGCACCGGATACGATAACTGTTTCATAACCCAATGCCATCAATTTAAGGCGAAAGCATTAGGCGGTTTTGTATATTGCTTCATTGTCGCAAATACACTGCGTATAATCCGTGCAAACGAAGTACAGATCGGAGTAAAGACGTGATGCATCACGTCTCTACAACATAACTCCGCAAGGACATAGCCTGACGGCTATGACTCTCGCTCGGCGTAGTCTCCAGACTACGTCGTGTTAAAAGCAAAGCTCTTGCTTTGCAAGTGTCAAATAACTGTTCGCCCTGTTTGTTGGTTTTACAAGGCAGGAGCCTTGCTTTTAACCCGACGTATAGCGAAGACGCTACGCCGAGCAGAGTATTTTTGCCGAACCCACATCTTAACT
>JAISDK010000001.1 GCA_031264875.1 Prevotellaceae bacterium | reverse complement strand
ACCCACGACGGATCTCCAAACGGGAAACTGCTCGGACTGATAACAAACCGCGACTACAGGCTGGAAAAGGACGATCTGGACAGGAAAGTGGGAGAATTTATGACCCCTTTCAATGCGCTGATTACCGGAAATCTCGGCATTACTCTTACGGATGCAAACCAGATTATATGGGACAACAAACTGAATATCCTGCCGATAATAGACAGTAACAACAATCTGGCATACTTCGTATTCCGGAAAGATTACGACAGTCACAGAGATAACCCCTACGAACTTTCGGGAAAGGACAAAACCATGATGGTAGGCGCAGGAATCAATACCCGCGATTACAAGGAACGTGTTCCGGCGCTTGTGGACGCAGGAGCGGATGTGCTGTGTATCGATTCGTCGGACGGATATTCGGAATGGCAAAAGGAAACGCTTGTGTGGGTCAAAAAAAACTGTGCGGACTTACCCACAGGCGCCGGAAATGTGGTAGATAAGGAAGGATTTGACTTTCTTGCCGAAGCGGGAGCCGATTTCATCAAGGTAGGTATCGGGGGAGGCTCAATCTGTATTACCCGCGAACAGAAGGGTATAGGCAGAGGACAGGCAACTTCGCTCATTGACGTTGCAAAAGCCCGTAACGAATATCTGAAAAAGACGGGATACTATATCCCCATTTGCAGCGATGGCGGATTAGTGCATGACTATCACATGGTTTTGGCTCTTGCCATGGGCGCGGACTTTTTGATGATGGGGCGTTACTTTGCACGTTTCGACGAATCGCCCACAAAAAAGCTGCGGATAGGAAACAATTATGTTAAGGAATATTGGGGCGAAGGTTCCAATCGCGCTCAAAACTGGCAGCGTTACGACACCGGCGGTTCGGAAAGCCTGAAATTTGAGGAAGGAGTGGACAGCTACGTCCCGTATGCAGGAAAACTGAAAGACAATATGGACATTACACTGTCGAAAATTAAAGCTACAATGTGCAGTTGCGGCGCTTTAACGATCGGTGAATTGCAACGTAATGCAAAAATCACTCTGGTTTCATCGACAAGCATAGTGGAAGGCGGCGCTCATGACGTCATTCTTAAAAAACAGGAATAGGATTCCATGAAACTTTTTATTATAACTGTCATATTGCTTGCCTTGTGCATCGCAGGATTAGGTATCCGGATATGGATAAAGGGCGAATTTACCGAAAACGAAATAGAACGAAATAAAAACATGAAACGTCTGGGGATAAAGTGTGTAAAAAATGAAGAAAGGAAACAGTCCGACAGCGAAAACTCCGACGCCTGTGCCGCATGTTCGTTCTTGAGTTCATGCGACAGGAAAGAAGATGATTCCCCATGACGACGATGAAGAAAAATATAAAATCCTGAATTTATAATTCCCATCTTCTTCTCCAATGCCGATGAAGTGTTCTTCAACGACGTTGAAGAATACTTCAACAGCTTTGAAGTATTCTTCAAAGCTGTTGAAGTATTCTTCAAAGCTGTTGAAGTATTCTTCAAAGCCGTTGAAGTATTCTTCAAAGCCGTTGAAGTATTCTTCAAAGCCGTTGAAGTATTCTTCAAAGCTGTTGAAGTATTCTTCAATGCTGTTGAAGTATTCTTCAATGCTGTTGAAGTATTCTTCAAAGCCATTGAAGTATTCTTCAAAGCCGTATGAAAATGATTATAATTCCAGACAGTTTTGCTGCCAGTCCAGATAAGGGTACAGCTTTTTCAGTTCGTTCTCTTTTTTATCCATATTTTCGATAAATTTTCTATAAATACCTGTATCGGTGTTAAAAGGACGGTGCGCACGGGCAAGATTCAGTTTTTCTATTTCTTTCATAATTTTCCTGTCCTGTTCGTCAACTATCGAATCGACAAACACTTTTCTTACATAATCAATTGCAGTTTCAGACAGGTGACACATGTCTTTTTCATAGAAGCGGTAATCTCTCAATTCATCCATAACAATTTCAAATGCAGGAAAATAAAAACACCGGTCAGGGAAGGCGTCCATCAGCTTGTCCACCGCCATAATGAGGATGGATTTGCTGATTTGATTATCGTGTGTTCCGTTTTTGAGGTGCCTGACGGGACTGATTGAGAACACGGTCTTTAGTTCCGGCAGTAATTTCGAAATATCATTCACGAAATCAGTATATTGTTTTACTATTTCCTCTACGGAAAGACGGGTGTGTACAAAATTGTCTGATGGCAGTTTATGACAGTTTCCCACAATCTCTCCGGAAGTTTTCAGTCGAAAAACATAAGCCGTTCCGAATGTAATAAACAGATATTTGGCGGCATACAGCCTGTTTGACGCAACGGATAGCTGCCGGTTCATCCTTGTCAGCGCTTTCGACCTGTCGATATCCGAAAATGAGCTGTGAAAACAGAACGATGACCATAATTCGTTAAACTCAAACAAATCTTCGGTCGATAACCTCGTTCTGCCGATCAGCATTTTCAGAGCTAAAAGTATGGATGCGGGATTGTACAGAGCGCCGAAAGGATTTATTTCACAGTGAAATTTTGCCTTTTTCATTGCATCTCCTGTGTTTGAGGTAAAACATGAACCGATCCAGACAGAGATATCACTGTATGTCATTCTGAAAGGATAATCGGGAATCGCCGCCGGAGTGAAAGAAAAACCGCCCTGCCTGTTTTCAGAAAGAGACTGAACGTTCATCAGTATTTACTGCGCGCCCAGGCGCCTTTGATACCAATTTTATCCAGAGCGCTGACAGCATCTTTAGCTTCCGTTAATGTGCTGAAATGTCCTACGTAGTATTTGTACTTTCCGTCAACCAGTTTGTATTTGACTTCCAGACCTAACTGTGTTGTTATTTTAATAAAATCAGACTGTTTCAAGTCCAACACGCCACTTGCCGCAACCTGAACTATAAACGGTCCGTCGTTTGAGGTAACAAAACCTGTAGATGACTGTGCCTGTGTACGTGTTGCAGGAGTTGTTGTTTGCGCTGTCTGCGGGTAGGTCGTTGATGCTGTTTGCTGAGCTGAGCCTGTTTGCGTGCCCGTGCTGTTTTGCGGTTTCGTATTTACTGTAGCCGTTTGTGAAGCAGATATGCGAGAATATTCCAGTTCTTTGGCGGCATCGATTTTGGTCACTGTGTATGTAATGCGGTTATTCATTTGGCGCTCGTCGCTCAAAACGGGTTTCGGCACCAGCGGGTTTTGACGTCCCATACCTTGCGGAGTTATCAACTGTGCAGGGTTTACTTTCTTGGACAGCAGATAGTCCTTAACCGCATTAACTCTGTATTGCGACAGGTTTTTAGCTATTTCCGGCTTGTATGCCACATCCACATGCCCTTTGAGATGTATGATGCAGTGAGGGTTCTGTATAAGCATACCGGCAAGATGATCCAGTTCCTTGTACGATTCTGTAAGCAGATTGGCTTTGTCTTCCTGGAAACTTATGTTTGGAATGATGATTTCCCTGCCGATATGGAACTGTTGCATGGCAAAGTCCAGATCGTGTCCGTTAGCTCTGTTATACTCATACCGTTGACTGCCGCTGGTAACGTGTACGCCTTTGTTATCCCAGAAGTATCCTTTGGGATCAACTCTTACGATATAGTCGGTATTGCTTGCCAGATTCGAGAATTTGTATATGCCGCTCGGATCGGTATTTGCGGTTTGCTGCGCTGCTCCATTTGCAATCAGAGTTACGGTAACGTTATCCATTGGCGCGATGGTTTGAATATCGTAGATTTTTCCGGAAATGACCGCTGCATTTGATTGAAGACTAAAGTCAAGATTGATGCCGCTTTCCTTGCTGATTCGTGCAAACAGGTCTCCCGGACTGTTAAAAGTATTTTCGGAAGAGGCATAGCCAGGCACCGAAGCTACCAGCCGGTATGTTGTATTTGGAAGCACGGGAATGACGAAATCGCCGTTGGCGTCGGAAACGGTTTTGTTGAGCGATTTTTTCTCGATAAACAGTTCGAGTGACACATTGGATATTGATGCTCCGGAATTTGAATCTTTCACTGTTCCTGCAACTGTAAGGTTGCTTGGAAAACCGTCAAACCGGTATATATCCGATCCCCGTTTGGGATTTCGCGAACTGATCAGCATGCCTTCGGCTTTGTCGAGCCGCATCACCAGATTGTAGTCGTCACCGGTAGAATTGAATGGAGTACCAAGATTTACAGGTTTATCGAATCCTGAACTTGTGATTTTGGAGACGTAAATATCCAGTCCTCCCATTCCTATTCTTCCGTCGGAGGCAAAAAATAAATAGCCGTCGGATATGTGCGGATAGACTTCATTGCCTGCGGTATTGATATTGTCGCCGGCATTGACGGGCGTACTGTTCCACGTGTCGCCCATTTTTGAGATATACCAGATATCGCTTTTACCTTTGCCGCCGGGCATTGTCGAGGTGAAATATATACGGTCGCCTTCGGGAGTCATAAACGGATGTCCAACAGGTTCTCCCTGGGAGAAAACTTCGATTTTTTCGTCCTTTTGCCACTTGTTGTTAACTATCCGCATGGAATATATGAAAGCTTTTTTACCTTCTATCCTGGTGTAGTACGACTGTCTGGAATAGGGATTGTAGATCATGATTCCGTCATCCGAAAAGTCTTTCATTTTGCTTAGTTCCTGTACTTCCTTAGCTCGGTTATAATTACCGTTGATTCCTGTTGCCATCCACACGGAAGTTTTGGCAAGTCCTTCTTTGGTATAATTTTTTTTCTGCTGCTTTTCGGGAATAACCCTGTCCGAATATTTGCTGCTGTTACTGTCATCGTCGTCGGGTTCGTCGTTTGCCGAGGCAATGTTTCTCGTAGATGAAAATATCAGCGATTCGTTGAAATAGCTTACTCCAAACTCATTTTTATTGGAATTGATTTTGTTGTTCAAAGGCTCTATTTTGAACAGTGACAGATTTTGCTGATTTTCTTTTGCAAACTTTACGGATGCGATTTTAATTGCAGTGGAATTATCTCCAGGATTTGCAAGATTGTACGATTCGTATGACGATTTCGCCTCGTCCATTTTCCCCAGTTTCAGTTGCACGTCTCCAAGCATAAGATATGCATCTGCCGACATATATCCCTGTTTGAGAGCATCGTTCAGATTTTTTTCCGCATTGGTAACGTCGTTCAACCGGTAGTACGATATGCCCATCCGGTATTTATACAACGCTCTTTCCGAAGGGTTTTCCTCTTTTTCCCAAGCCGCTTTATACATGTCTATTGCATTAACATAATCACCTGCGGCAAAGTATTTGTCCGCTTTTTTAGATTCCTTGTTTGCTGCATTCAAAGTGTATGAAAACATCAGTAACAATATGATTATAGTAATTCTCATTTCTTTAAAATTTATTTTTAGAATTGGTTGCAAAACTAAAGAAAAATATAATATCGCTATATCAATTTAATTCATTTTTAACAAATATTACCCTATATCAGTCTTTTTTAACATTGCAATATGGCCTGAACAAGCCGTGCAAATATCAATAAATAAATATTTTGCATAAATTTATTTTATTATGCATATTACTTGGTTTTTATTTATAAAATACAGTGAAATATGGACGGAAAAAGATTGCTGCAAAATCAAAATCCGGGTTTTTCAAAGCTTTTTTACCGGCTGTAAATTGCTTTCGACCGGCATGAATATCGTTTCACCGTGTATTTAAATGCAATATATAAGGCAGTTGGGAAATTTCATTTATATTTGCACCCGGAATTACCGTGTGAGGTGTCCGCTCAATGTACTGATTTTAATTATTCTAATGAAGAAAAAATAATGAAGAAAAATGTGTTTTTATTGTTAATGCTGTGTACGGTATCCGTATCAGCGATGCCGGTATTTTCGCTGTATGGGCTGACTTGCGAGCAGGAAGAAAATCCGGTCGGAATTGACATGCAACGACCCTGTTTCAGCTGGAAAACCTATTCCGAAGAACGCGGTTTTATCCAGTCGGCGTATCAGATTCTGGTGTCCGACGCGCCCGAAACGCTGGCGCGGGATAATGGAAATGTCTGGAACAGCGGCAAGGTGGTTTCCTCGCAGTCCGTACTGACGCCGTTTGCCGGAAAAGGGCTGAAATCGTTTACCGTCTATTACTGGAAAGTCCGTACATGGGACAAAAAAGACCGTCAGTCGGAATGGAGCGCGGTGCAGACCTTCACCATGGGACTGACGGATGCGAAAGACTGGGGTAAAGCCGGTTGGATTGCCCTGGAAAAGGACAGTAAGGAAGGATATACCGTGCCGGGACGGCTCGACTTTAAGAATATCCGCGAGACGATGGGCGAGCGGAGCATCGGTTTCTACAAACTGCCGCAGCTGCGCAAATCGTTTACCCTGCAGAAGAAGGTCAAGCGGGCAATAGCCTGTGTTGCCGGACTTGGACATTTCGACCTTTTCCTTAACGGTGAAAAAGTGGACAATCATTTTCTGGACGCCGGATGGACGATGTACGACAAACAGGCGCTGTATGCGGTTTTCGATCTTACCGCCAGTCTTCAGACGGGCGAAAATGCGCTGGGAGTGATGCTGGGCAACGGCTTCTACAATATCCCGCTCGAGAGGTATCTGAAGCTGATCATTTCCTACGGAGCGCCGAAAATGAAACTGATCCTCCACATCGAATATGCCGACGGCACGAGCGGCGAAATCGTATCCGACGCATCATGGAAAGCGACGGAAAGTCCCATCGTTTTCTCAAGCATTTACGGGGGAGAAGACTATGACGCCGCGCTGTTTCAGGAAGGATGGACGAAGCCCGGATTCAGCGACGCATCGTGGAATAAGGCTGTCCCGACCGATTATCCGGGAAGCTTGAGTGTACAGCGCGCTACACCCCTTGTGTTTCATTCCGAAATTCCCCCGGTCAGGCTCTATCGAAATTCAAAGGACAGAT
>JAISDK010000154.1 GCA_031264875.1 Prevotellaceae bacterium | reverse complement strand
CTTACCCTTCTTTTTTTGTAGCCTGGAGTTGAAATATTTAATTTTTTTTAGACTTTATAACAAATATTTGCGTTTTTTAAGATATATAATTCATATCTTTGCGCCGATGAATTTTTAAGTGATTTAAAGATATGAATGATATAAAATCTATATTATCAGTGATAAAGATACTGGAACGTACAATTGGAATATTGGAAAATTGTAATGATATCGGTGAAATTCCCGATATTACCCGTAAACGCATCATAGAAATGCTTAACAAGGCAACGCTTGAAATATACTTTTTAAATAGCGATTCATCGGATGAAAAAATATCCGAATCCGTCAAAACGCCTGAAAAGGAACAGACAATTGAAGCGTCTGTAATTTCGAATGTTATTGAAAAAACAGTTTCTGAAATTACAAATGAAACTCAACAGCCGGTTGTTGAACCCGTTAAGGAGAAATTTGAGGAAAATAACATTCCTGAAACTGTTGCTGACGAGGTACCTGTTTATAATATTCCTGAAAAAGAATTGATTACCGGGGAAGAAACTTCCGCAGAGGAAAATATCATTGAGGAAGAAAATGTCATTGAAGCTGTTATAGAAGAAAATACTGTTTCCGAAGATGCTATTTTCAATCTGCCGAATATTGTTTCCGACAAGCCTTTATTCGAATGGGAAACAGAAAAATCGGAACCTGTTCTTGAAACGCAGGAAGCAAACGAGGAGGATAATGAAATAAACATCCTCAAACTGCAGTTGGAAGAAGAAAGAAAACGCTTGGAACAGGAATTACAAAACTGGCAGGACGAAAAACGTAAGAGAGACGAAGAAATCCTTGCTGCGAAGAGATTGTTGGAAAATTTGCAGCAACAGGCAGCTATAAACCAGACTAAACAACAGTCTGTTATTCAGCATCCTGTTCAGCCGTCTCAGCCTGCTCCTCAGCAACAGTTTACTTCCCGTCCGTCTCAGCCTGCTCCTCAGCAACAGGTTACTTCTCGGCCGTCTCAGCCTGCTCCCCAGCAACAGTTTACTTCCCGGCAGTCTCAACCCGCTCCCCAGCAGCAGTTTACTTCCCCGCAGTCTCAACCCGGTCGTTCGAACGAGCGAGTTCAGCAGCCTCAGCAATCGGCAAAAATAGAACCGCTTATCAGAACAGGGTTTACCAAAGAGCCGGCAAAAAAGGAAGAAACTCAAGAGACGCTTATCGACCGTTTTATTGGTACAAAAAAAGTTCTGTACGAAAATTTTGAGTCAGATAATATGGTTAATCAGATATCAACTCCGGTGTCAAGTTTACCGAAAGCTATAGGAATAAACGACAGATTCAGATTTATCAAGGAGCTGTTTGGGGGAGATTCCGATTTGTATAATGAAACGATTAAAATGCTGGATACTACAGGTTCACTGGTATCTGCAATTTCATACATCGAATCGAATTTCTCGTGGGATAAAAATAGCGATTCCGTAAAACAGCTAATATCTTTGATAAGACGCAGATATATGTGATAAGGTTTTGTTTTAATAATGTTATATTATTGTAGTATTCAGGCATATGAAATTTTTATATGCCTGTTTTTATTGAAAAACGGTTTCAACAACATGAGCAGTTGTTTACAGTTTGCAAAAATATACGGCTTAAAAATTGTATTAATGATTTTTGTTGTACATTTGCACTGTAAAATGAATTAAATGTCGGTATATGATGAAAAAAATGATTATTGTAATGATGATTACATGTGTATGTGCCTGCATGGAGAAGGCAGAACAGCAAAACATATCTCCATTGATTGGTAAAAAAAATGTTAAGCTCACAAGCAGATTAATGACGCCAGAAGTATTATGGTCTTTAGGACGTATTGGAAATGTGGATGTTTCGCCCGATGGGAAACAGGTTGCATATACCGTGACCTGGTATGACATAGAGCGAAACGCAAGCAATTCGGAAATCTACATTATGGATGTTGACGGGGGAAATAAAAAGCAGCTGACAAGCTCACCCGAAAAAGAAGGAGCAATCAAATGGCGTCCCGACGGAATGTATATTGGATTTGTCAGGAAAGGTAAACTCTTCGAAATCAAGTCTGACGGAACAGGCGAAAGAGAAATTGTCTTTCCCGGAGAAAAACAGATTAACGAATTTAGCTATTCGCCCGATGGGAAAAAGCTGCTGTTGGCTATTGACACTCAGGTCACAGAAGTTTTGGGAAAAGATGTTTATAAAGATTTGCCGAAAGCAAACGCATATATAGTTGAAGATTTGATGTACAGACACTGGGATACATGGAAAGACGGTTCGTTTACTCATCTCTACATTGCAGATTACAGTGATGGAACAGTATCTTCGCCGGAAGACATCAACAGTGGCGAACCCTGGGACACGCCCACAAAACCTTTCGACGACATCAGCGAAACTTCGTGGTCGCCCGATGGCAGGATTCTGGCGTATTCCAGCAAAAAACTTACAGGAAAAGAGTATGCCGAATCCACTAATTCAAACATTTATCTTTACAGTACGGAAAGCAAAAAAACGGAGATTATTAATGGGGGAAACGGGTACGACAAATCGCCCTCTTTTTCGCCCGACGGCTCAAAATTGTTGTGGTTAAGCATGGAGCGTGCAGGTTATGAAGCCGATAAATTGCGAATATTCATTTATGACCTTGCAAACAAGACAAAAACTGACTATTCGAAAGATTTCGATTCAAATCCTTCGGGCATTGTATGGTCGAAAGATGGCAAATCGCTGTATTTCACTGCCTGCTTTGATGAAACTTTTCGCGTATTTCAAATGACTTTTCCCGAAGGCGGATTTAAGCAGATCTCCAAAGACGGATTTTTTGATTATCAACACATTCAGGAAACAGTCAATGGATTTGTAGTAAACAGGTCGCAGATTATCAGACCGACGGAAATCTTCAGATTTGATGCAAAAAGCGGCGAAAGTACGGAAATTTCATTCGTAAACAGAGATATACTGGAACAGCTGGATTTGCCCGCAATGGAACTGCACCGAGTGAAAACAACTGACGGTAAAGACATGCCGATGTGGGTAATTTTGCCTCCAAACATTGATAAATCAAAGAAATATCCCTGTATAGAAATGTGTACTGGAGGACCGCAGGGCGAAATAAGCCAGTCGTACAGTTACCGTTGGAATTATGCGCTGATGGCATCGCAGGGGTATGTCGTGATTTATCCTGCACGGAGGGGCGTCAGCGGATATGGACAGGAATGGTCGGACGCGGTAAGCAAAGACCATGGCGGACAGCCTGAACGTGACCTGCTATCGGCTGCCGATTATATAGCATCTCAACCATGGGTGGACGAAAACCGTATCGGCGCTGTGGGTGCAAGCTACGGAGGATATTCGATATTCTGGCTTGCCGGAAATCACAACAAACGTTTTAAAACATTTATCGCGCACTGTGGAATATTCGACATGAGAGCAATGTACACTACCACCGAAGAAATGTTTTTTGAAAACTGGGAAAACGGTCCTTTCTGGGATAAGGAAAATGAAAGGATTTATGCTCAGTCACCCGTCAATTTCATAAAAAACTGGGATACTCCCATACTTGTATTTCACGGCGAACATGACTATCGTGTGCCTTATACGCAGGGACTTGCAGCGTTCAATTCCGCTCGCATGATGAATATACCTGCCAAATTGGTTATATTTCCCGAAGAAACACACTGGGTGCTTCGCCCGCAAAACGCAATCCTGTGGCAGAGGGAATTTTTTGCATGGATGGATAAATGGTTGAAATATTAAATTTTAACGGGCGAAAAATGAATAGACTTGTTTCTCCTTCCATTTTATCTGCCGATTTCGGTAATTTGCATAAAGAAATTGACATGCTGAACAATAGCTGTGCGGACTGGATACATTTGGATATAATGGACGGGGTATTTGTACCGAATATTTCATTCGGATTACCTGTGGTGAAATCCATATCCAGACTGGCAGCCAAGCCGCTGGACGTGCATCTTATGATTGTAGATCCCGAAAAGTATGCAGACAGGTTTTGCAAGGCAGGAGCCTCGATACTGACGGTGCAGTATGAAGCATGCGTTCATCTTCATGGAATGATACAGCAAATCAAGTCGCTGGGAATGAAAGCAGGCGTTTCGCTGAATCCGCATACCCCTGTTTCGTCGGTTGAAAATATCATCAATGATATTGACATTTTGCTGATAATGTCGGTTAATCCCGGTTTCGGAGGGCAGATGTTTATTCCGAAATCGCTGGATAAAATCAGGCAGGCAAAAGAATTGACAGTACAGGCAGGTTCCAGTGCGTTAATAGAGGTTGACGGAGGAATTTACCTCGAAAATGCAGGAGAAATATACTCCGCAGGCGCAGATGTTCTGGTTTCGGGAAACGCTGTTTTTTCAGCCCCGAATCCTAAAAGTTATATAGAAAAGTTGAAACATATATAAAACGTAATAAATATGTATTTGGAAATAATTTCGCCGGACAGTGTTTTCTTCAAGGGAGAAACGGAAAAAGTATCAGTACCGGGCATGGCGGGCAGTTTCACGGTTTTGCCGGGTCATGCCGCCATTGTCTCCCTGCTTGTTGAGGGCGATGTTGTTTATACGGAAAAAAATTTGGAAAGGCGCTTCAACATAATTTCAGGCATGATAGAAGTTAGAGATGATAAGATTATCGTGTGTGTGGATAAGAGGAGGGAGACGCCGGAAGAACAGAGCTGACAGTCTGTTATTCAGCGGTATTGTCCCTATTTTGCTGCACTGTGTGGCAGCGCCGGTTTTCTGCTTTCTATTCTCCGAAGCTGTGGCGCAGAATAAATTAACGGCAAAAGGTACGGATACGGCTGTCACAGCTTCGGATACAGCTGCCTACAACAAGATATGGCAAGCTATGTCGAACAGGAAAATCACGAAAAGAGTATTCTCGCTACTCACCCGCAAGCCCGCTGTCGGGACAGTAACTGTAGATGATGAGGTTTCGATAGACCAGCAGTTTGTTCCGTATGAAGGCAAGATAATCAGGGATGTAAAGCTTGTTGTCTTGCCTCCGTTCGGGTATGACATCAGAAAATTCGATTCCGTACATGATATTAAAGGTCTCAAAAAGACAGGTAACAGTTCTCATGTATATACCCGTCAGTGGGTTTTGAAAAACAATCTGCTTTTCAGGAAAGGGCAGGAAATTGATCCTCTCATAATGGCTGAAACAGAATCGTTTATTCGAAATATTGGATATATCAACGACGTTTACATACAGATAGATTCAATTTCGTCGGCGGAAGCGGATGTAACTGTTGTTGTACGTGATAACTGGTCAATAGGCGCGTATGTCCGCAATGTATCCTCGAAGATTGATGTTGAAGTATTCGATCGTAATTTTGTCGGACTTGGAAATAATCTGAGCCTTAGAGGAATATTTAATACCAAAATAGACAGAAAATTCGGGGGCGGGGTAGAATACAGGTATCTCAACCTGTTGAGGACATTCGTCAATATCGAAGCATTGTATGTCGATGATATTCTCTCGACAAACAGTACCGTATCACTGGAAAGACCCCTGCAAAAAAACCTTAACCTTTTTTGGCAGATCAGCCACAATCGCAGGCAAATCAATCTGTCTCATGTAGTATGGGACTCTATTTCGCCCACGTATAACGGGGAATTTTCAGCTTCGATAGGGTATGCTTTCAATCCGTTTGAAAATGACAATACTCTTGTAGTCTCCTCACGTTTTATGGACAGAAATCCCCTGTACAGGGGTGTGGACAAACCCGATAATCCCAGTGGATTTCAGTATGTGGCGAACAGGATGGCTATGGTTCAGCTAAGCCTTTTTCGGCAAAGATATTTCCGTATGCGCATGGTCAACAGTTTCGGGAAAACCGAAAATTTTGCTTACGGATACAATGTCTCGGCACAGCTGGGATATTCGGAGTGGACTCAGTTTTCTAAAAGAAGTGTATATACCTCGTTCAGAGTAGCCGCCAACAAACTCTACAGCATTGGAAGCCTGTATTTCGAGGGCGCAGTGTCTTCGTTTTTCGACAGGGAGAGACCTTTCGAGGGTATGCTGAAATTGAAACTTGACATGTTTTCTTCGCTATACAGTATTGGAAATCAAAGCTACCGGCATTTCCTGAATATTGATTACGCTAAACGGCTTGATCATATTCCGGGATTTAGAAACTATAACATCTCTTTCGACAAACTTGCTTCCATGAAATTCGGAAACCAGACAAACTTTACGGCTACCGAAAAACTGATGTTCAAAACCGAGGGAACTCTTTTTACTTCTCTGAATATATTTGGATTCCGTTTTCTTTTCTATTCGTTTGCCGATTTCGGATGGGTTTCCGATTACGGCAAAAAACTAATTAGTAGAAACAATATCTACTGGGGCGCCGGCCTGGGTATTCGAATAAGAAACGATTTGCTGGTATTCAGAACTTTGGAACTTAAAATGGGTTACTATCCAAAAATGAATCAGCACGGTTTCAATAACTTTATAAACATTGGTTCGTCCATACCAAATGTTTCTCCGAATTTTACTCCGCAATATCCCGAAGAAATTGAACTGTGAAAACGGTAATTTGTGAAAATGGACTGAAACACACTGTCCAGATGTTTCGCATACTGTTCCGGGATAGCCTGATAAAGTAGCTTTTGTACTCATTTGTCGAATTGTTACTATATTTGCGCCGGAATATTTATAATTATGATGGATATACCTTTATCAGAACTTGTTATTAATTCCGACGGGTCAGTATTTCACTTGCATCTCCGTCCGGAAGACATTGCCGACACGGTTATTCTGGTTGGCGATCCTGCACGTGTGGATATGATTGCGGGTTATTTCGATAAAATCGAGTTGGAAAAAGCCAACAGAGAGTTTGTTACCAAAACCGGATATATAGGGAGAAGCCGCATGTCGGTTTTGTCCACGGGAATCGGAACCGATAATATCGATATCGTAATGACCGAACTGGACGCTCTGGTAAATGTGGATTTCAGTTCGCGTACAGTAAAGCAGCAACACCGTTCACTGCGAATACTTCGTCTCGGAACTTCGGGCGCCCTGCATGAAGATATACCGCTGGGAAGCATTATAATGTCCGATATATCTATCGGTTTTGACGGATTGCTTAATTTTTATGCCAATCGCGACAGTGTCAGTTTGAATGTGATGGAAAAAGCCTTTGTCGAGCATATGGACTGGAACAGGCGACTTGCCGATCCTTATTTTGTACCTGCATCAAAAATGTTTGTAAATCTTTTTGATAAGGATGTTATTCATGGAATGACCATTTCTGCTCCCGGCTTTTACGGTCCACAGGGAAGGGTGGTACGTTTGGGACTTGCCGATTCGGATTTACTGTCGAAAATAGAATCGTTCAGATATAACAATATGAGGATAAATAATTTCGAAATGGAAGGTTCTGCAATAGCCGGATTATCGCTACTGCTCGGACATCAGGCGGCAACAGTTTGTACGGCAATAGCCAACAGATACCTTAAGGAAATGAATACCGATTATAAATATTCTGTTAAAAGAATGGTGGAAAAAGCAATTGAAAAGTTAATCCTGTAATAAAAAAATATAATTATGAAACATTTGATACGCTGGTTTTTAAATAACATGCCCCGTAAGTATATACAGCTGTTTGCGCAGTTTGCAACCCGTTTGACCTCCGTGTTTTATATAGGCAACAAGGTTGAATGTAATGTATGCAGGAGACATTACCGGAAGTTTTTTCCATACGGATATGTGAATTCGCGCGAAAATGCCCTGTGTCCCAATTGCCTTTCGCTGGAACGCCATCGTCTGATGCAGTTGTATTTACAGAATGAAACAAGGTTTTATACCTCGAATCCACATACCTTGCATGTGGCTCCCGAATTTTGTTTTATAAAACGTTTCGAGAGGCTGCTCGGCGAAAATTATGTTACTGCCGACCTCGAATCGCCTTTGGCAAAAGTTAAAATGGATGTTCAGGACATACCGTTCAACGATAATACTTTTGACGTGATTTTCTGTAATCATATACTGGAACATGTGGACGACGACCTTAAGGCTTTGCAGGAACTGTTCAGAGTGTTGAAACCGGGAGGCTGGGGAATTATTCAGTCTCCAATAAATTATAACAGAACAGTAACATACGAGGATGCCACTATTGTTACTCCCGAAGAACGGACAAAACATTTTGGACAACATGACCACTTGCGTGAATTTGGCGCCGATTATGCCATGCGTCTGGCAAAAGCCGGTTTTGACGTTACCGAAGACCGTTATGTTGAAACTCTGTCCACAGAAAAAATAAAACGAAATGCACTGCCTGCAAACGAGATAATTTATCTTGTGAAGAAGACGTAATCAGATAAAGTGCTTAGTGAGGTGTAAGAAAGATTAGTTATTTAATAATTTTGCGAATTATAAACAATATAAAATATAAAACACAATGCGTAAGGATAGACCGTTATTATCATTTGACTGGGCAGCAAAACGACTGTTGCGCGACAAGGCAAATTTCGAAGTAGTAGAAGGTTTTTTGAGCGAACTTTTGGGTCGCGACATTAAGATCACCAATGTTCTGGAAAGTGAAAGCAATAAA